>JAOBJS010000008.1 GCA_025728375.1 Candidatus Lightella neohaematopini | reverse complement strand
TTAATAGAACAATTAGCAGAATATATTGTTCAATATTTAATAAAAAAATTTAATGTGTCTTGTATAAAAATTAAAATTAGTAAACCAAATGCTATACCCAATGCATCAAATGTTAGTGTAATAATAAAAAGATATAGTAAAAATAATTAGTTTTAATTATGAAAATAAACTATTTGTTTTTTGAGATAGATTATAAGGAATATATTAAAATAATTATTTTAGGGATTATTGAAGGTATAACTGAATTTTTACCAGTATCCTCTACTGCTCATATGATACTAGTTAGTGACTTATTAAATTTTAATAGTAATAAAATAAAAATATTTGATATTATAATACAATTTAGCTCTATCATTGTTGTGATATTATTTTTTAAAAATAAGTTACTAAAAATAATTAAATACACTATTAATAAATCTAATAATAAAAATATTAGTTTTTCTATTAGTCATATTATAGTATGTTTAATTCCTATTGGGGCTTTAGGTCTATTTTTTCATAGAAAACTAGAACAATTAAATAATATTAATAACATTATTTTATCATTACTATGCGGTAGTATTGCTTTAACTATTAGTGAGTTTTTAAAACCTAATAAATTAATAAAACGCATTAATTATTTACAAGCTTTTATTGTTGGTTGTATTCAGTGCTTATCATTATATCCTGGATTTTCAAGATTAGGAACTACTATTTTTAGTGGATCACTATTAAAAATCAATCGTTGTTTAATTATAGAATTTTCTTTTATAATGTCTATACCTTTAATATGTAGTACATCAGTAATATCAATTATAGATAATATTAAATTACTAAAATTATCAGATATTCCAGTATTAATAACTGGTATGTTAACTACGTTTATAATTTTAATGATAGTTGGTAAAAAATGTTTACTATTTATTAAGTATAAATCATTAAAATCAATTATAATATATAGATTTATAATAATGACAACAATTTATTTTTATTTTAAATAAAATAATTAATTCTATAAATTAATTTTCCATTTATTTAGTAATAGTAAACGCCTTCTTGTCAATTCGTAACTAATATTTTTTCCCGTAAATCCATCTTTTATTACTACATTAGCTTTTAAATTTTTTACTATACAGTAAGCATCAAGTATTAAATCATACATATTCCACATATATTTTTTAAATTTTATGCAAACACTATAATTAGCTTTACTGATTAGTATAATTTGATTAATTCTATCTGTACAATCTTTAATACCTATACGATTAAACATATTTAATATATTATTAATATTTAGATTATCAATATTCATTAACGTATTGTAGCAGTCGTTAATAATGTTAAGTAAATTAAATAGTTTATTAGGTAATCTTAATCTTTTATTCATAAGGTGAATTACATCTGTTTCTTTGCTTCTAATTAATGATTTATTTAATAATGGTAAATTAAAACATAAAGTAACAAAACGTACATTAATACTATTCGACATTTTTACACTATTAGATAAGGCTAATAATGCATAATCACCAGCATTTACAAAATTTTTACATTTTAAAAAAATCTTTTTACTAAATAAATTATATATTTCTGGAAATATAATATTTAGTGCTTTACATTTTTTTAAAATAATAAAAAATATATGTGGATTTTTAGTTGATAAAGCTAATATAGTTTCTTTCCAAATTCTTTCTGGAGATAACATAAATAATTCTTCTTTCATTTGTTTCATAATATTTAATGTTTCTGGAGCAATAGTAAAATTTAGATGAGCAAATCTAGCAGCAAAACGAGCTACCCTTAATACTCTAAGTGGATCATCCCTAAATGATTCAGATACATGTCTAAGTATACGTAATTCAATATCTTTTCTTCCATTATATGGATCAATGATATTACCATATTTATCTATCGCCATAGCATTAATTGTTAAATCACGTCTAAATAAATCTTCTTCAACAGTAATTAATGGAGAAGTATAACAATTAAAACCCTTATGTCCAAAACCAATTTTTTTTTCTTTACGTGCTAATGCGTATTCTTCCTTACTACTTGGATGTATAAAAACGGGAAAATCTTTACCTACTTGATAATATCCTTTAGATAATAAGTACTGAGGCGTTACCCCAATAATTAACCAATCTTTTTCTTTTACTGGTATATTCAATAACATATCTCTTACTGCGCCACCAACTAAATATTTTTTTAATTTTATAATCATAAATACTAAATTTTAATATATAATAATATTAATAGTAGTAATTTGTAGTCTATAATAAATTAAATGTTATAATAATTAAATTTACGAATATAATAAAATATATAAAAATTTTTATGTTACAACAAATTGTATCAAATTTTAATAATATTAGCATATTAGTTATTGGTGATGTTATTTTAGATAGATATTATTATGGAGTAAATATTGGTAATTCATCAGAATCACCAACACCAATAATTAAGATAAATAATATTCAAGAAAAACCAGGTGGTGCTGCAAATGTTGCAATTAACATATCTAACTTAAAGGGTAATGTAAATATTGTTAGCTTATCTGGTTATGACTATGCTACAAAGTATATTAGAAATAAACTAATTAGTAATAATATTAAATGTGACTTGATTAAAACAAAAAATTATAATACTACTATAAAATCTAGAATTATATCAGATAATAGTCAAATAATAAGATTAGATATAGAAAATAAAAATAATTATTTTCGATCACCAACAATAATTAAAAAAATTAGATCAATTTTACCTAGTGTAAATATGTTAGTATTATCAGATTATAATAAAGGTACATTATCATCGTCAGTTCAAGAAATAATAAAATTAGCACGTAGTCTTAATATTCCTATTATAGTTGATCCAAAAGGTAATAATTATGATAAATATAAAGGTGCTAATATACTAACACCAAATATTTACGAATTTCAAAAAGCTGTTGGTAATACTTGTTACAGTAATGATGATATTGTATTTTATGGGCTAAATGTTGTTAGAAAATATAATTTATCAGCTTTACTAATAACTCGTGATAAACATGGAGTTAGTTTAATACAACCAAATGATGATCCTTTACATATTCCAGCAACACAAAATAAAAGTATACATAATGTAGTTGGAGCAGGTGATGTAATTATTAGTGTTTTAGCTCTTTTATTATCTAGTGATGTTAATATTAAAGATTCTTGTATATTATCTAATAAAGCTGCTGGATTACTAGTTAGCAAAAATAATTATTTTAATATAGAATTGGAAGATTTTATTAGTTTAATTTAAATAAGAACTAGTATTTATATTTACTATATGAATAAATACTATAAATTTTACACTATTATAGTATTATAATTTTTTTAAATTTATATAATAATTATTTATAATTACAATTAATTTTATTAAAAATATCTTATGAATTATGTACTTAGTAATTATTTTGGTACACCAATACAACGTGTGACAAATGCTATTAGTTCCTTTAAAAGAGGTAACGGAGTACTAGTTATTGATGATGAAGATCGTGAAAATGAAGGTGATATTATATTTTCTGCTGAAAATATAACTGTAGAACAAATGGCTTTTACTATACGTTACGGTAGTGGAATAGTATGTCTATGTCTAACAGAAGAGAGAAGAAAACAATTAGATTTAAATATGATGGTAAAAGATAATAATAGTCGTTATCAAACTGCGTTTACAGTTACAATAGAAGCAGCTCATGGAGTAACTACTGGTGTTTCTGCAGCAGATAGAGTTACTACAATTAAAACTGCTATTAAAGATGACGCCAAACCGTCTGATTTAAATAGACCTGGTCATGTGTTTCCTTTATTAGCAAAAAATGGTGGAGTATTAACTAGACGTGGACATACTGAGGCTACTATAGACTTAACTATTTTGGCTGGATTAAAACCATTTGGAGTATTATGTGAAATTGTTAATGAGGATGGTACTATGGCTCGTACTCCAGATATTATAAATTTTGCTAATAAATTTAATATGCCAGTAATCACAATTGATGATTTAGTTAATTATCGTAAAAATAATATATAAAAATTTTATGATCGCTTTGTTAAGAATTATAATAATTTTACCTTATTTTATTTTTATATGTATCTATGGTATTTTCTACTGTTTATTTAAATTTAAGAATAAAAATAATGTTATGTTAATTAGTAAATTATTTAATAAAATATCAATTTTATTAGGCATAAAAATAAGAATATATCAATATAGTAGATTAATTAATAATAATAATTGTGTATACATTGCTAATCATCAGAATATTTATGATATATTTATCGCTTCATGTATTATACAAAATAATACTGTAACTATAGGAAAAAAAGAAATAATTTTTATTCCATTATTTGGAGTATTATATTGGTTAAGTGGTAATATTTTTATTAATAGAGGTATTAATTATCGTAGTTTTAATAATTTACATAATATCGCAAATAATATAAAAAAACGCAACGTTTCAGTATTAATTTTTCCTGAGGGCACACGTAGTAATAGTAAAAAATTATTACCATTTAAAACAGGTGCTTTTTATATTGCAATGAATAATAATATGTCTATTGTACCAATATGTATATCTAATACTAATAATATTAGATTAAATCGTTGGAATAATGGTATTATCACTATTTATGTTTTACCTAAACTAGTAGTTAGTAATTATAAAAATAAAAATTTAAGAGAAATAACTAATCAGTGTTTTAAGCAGATGAAAAATAAATTAACTAGCATAAATGATATTAGAAAATATTAATTTATATTTGTATAACTATGTTAGTTATAGGTGTACAAATGCACGGTAAAATTTCATTCTTTTGAATAAAGATAGTTGGTATTTTTAAATATTTTACTTTTCCTATTAATAATTTTAATTTACATAGACTACATTGACCTGATTTACATTGATATTGAATATTAATATTATTTGTTTCTAATGTGTATAATAAAGAAAAATGTTCCTTATAGGAATACAATAATATATTACTAGAATATAAATATATTTTATAAATCATTATTAAATTTTCATAATTTAAAATTACTTAGTTCTTTATAATTAATTTCAGAATCTATTTGTCCTACTAAATATGAACTAACCTCTACTTCTTGTGGTGCCATTTGTACATTATCGGATATTAACCAATTATTAATCCACGGAATTGGATTATAATTAATATTAAATATTGGTTTAAAACCGATAGCTTTCATTCTAATATTAGTAATATATTCAATATATTGATATAGTATTTCTTTGCTTAATCCAATTATATTACCCTTACAAAATAAATAATTTACCCATTCTTTTTCCTGTTTGGCTACTAACAAAAATAAATTATTACTTTTTTTTCTACAATTATAAGCAATATCAGACATTTCTTGATCATCTTCACCAGAATGAATTAAATTTATTATATATTGTGTTCCAGTAACATGTAATGCTTCATCTCGTGCAATAAGTCTAATTATTTTTGCATTACCTTCCATTAATTTTCTTTCAGCAAATGCAAAAGCACAAGCAAAACTAACATAAAACCTAATAGACTCTAGAGCACATATGCTAATTAAACATAAATATAATTTTTCTTTTAAGATGTTTAAATTAATTATTACTTTATTACCATTAATATAATGCACACCAATACCTAACAAATTATAATAATTAACAAAATTAATTAATTCATCATAATAAAATACAATGTTTTTAGATCTTTTTAAAATTTCTTTGTTAGATATAATACTATCAAAAACTAACGATGGATCATTAATAATATTTCTAATGATATGTGTATATGATCTAGAGTGAATAGTTTCATAAAATGACCATGTTTCTACCCATGTTTCTAATTCTGGAATTGATATAATTGGTAATAAAGAAATGGTAGGACTACGACTTTGTATAGAATCTAATAATGTTTGATATTTTAAATTACTAAGAAAAATATGTTTTTCTTTTTCTGATAAAGTTAAGTAATCTATTCTATCACGAGAAATATCAATTTCTTCAGGTCTCCAAAAAAAAGATAATTGCTTTTCAATTAATTTTTCAAAAAAAATATATTTTTGTTGATCAAATCTAGAGATATTAACAGGTTGACCAAAAAACATTGGTTCTATTAACTGATTATTTTTTAGTTGAGAAAATGTTGTGTATAACATAATTTATTTACCTAATTTATATTAATTTTTCAAATCTTACAAGCACCACTATCACAATCATTATTATTTGTTAATGTTTGATTTAAAATATTTATATTATTATCACGTGTATTTTGATAGTACAAAGTTTTTATTCCCAATTTATAAGAAATTAGTAGATCTTTTATTAATTGGTGCATAGGTATTTTACCAGATGAAAATTTATTAGGATCATAATTAGTATTAGTAGAAATTGACTGATCAATAAATTTTTGCATAATACTAACTAATTTTAAATAACCATAATTATTAGGTAAATTCCACAGTAGTTCATAATAATTATGTAATTTAATTGCTTCAGGTATAACTTGTTTCAATATACCATCTTTTGATGCTTTAATTGTAACAAAACCTCTTGGTGGTTCTATTCCATTAGTAGCATTTGAAATTTGTGAAGAAGTTTCAGATGGCATAATAGCGGATAAAGAAGAATTTCTTAAACCATATTTTTTAATGTTTTTGCGTAATTCTTCCCAATTATAATATAGTGGCTCATTAACTATGTTATCAACATCTTTTTTGTAAGTATCTATAGGTAGAATACCATTGTAATAATTTGTTTCATTGAACCAAGAACACATACCTTTTTCTTTTGCTAAATCACAAGATGCTTTTAATAAGAAATATTGTATAGCTTCAAATGTACGATGTGTTAATTTATTAGCACTACCATCAGAATAACGAACACCATTTTTTGCTAAATAATATGCAAAATTAATTACCCCAATACCTAATGATCTTCTATTTATAGTACTAATTTTTGCTGCAGGAATTAAATAATGTTGATAATCTATTAATTCATCTAACGCACGAACAATTAATACTGATAATTCACCAAAATCATTTAAGTCTTGTATTTCTCCTAAATTAAATGCTGATAGGGTACATAATGCTACCTCACCATTATTATCATATATATCTTCTAATGGTTTAGTTGGTAAAACTATTTCTAAACATAAATTAGATTGTTTAATTGGAGCAATTTTTGGGTTAAATGGACTATGAGTATTACAATGATCAACATGTTGTATATATATTCTACCAGTAGATGTTCTCTCTTTCATCATTAAAGAAAATAATTCACTAGCTTTAATATAACCACGGCGAATTTTTTTGTCTTTTTCGTATTTCTCATATAAATATTTAAATTTTTTTTGATCAGAAAAAAACGCATTATATAAATCTGGTACGTCAGAAGGACTAAATAAAGTTATATATTCATCATCAATTAATCTTTGATACATTAATTTATTTAATTGTACGCCATAATCTATATGTCTTACTCTATTAGTTTCGATACCTCTATTATTTTTTAAAACTAATAAGTTTTCTATTTCTAAGTGCCAAATAGGATAAAAGATAGTGGCAGCTCCACCTCTTACACCACCTTGAGAACAAGATTTAACTGCTGTTTGAAAATGTTTATAAAATGGTATACAACCAGTATGAAATGTTTCACCCCCCCTAATAGGACTACCTAAGGCTCTTATTCGACCAGCATTGATACCTATACCAGCTCTTTGTGATATATATTTTATAATGATACTAGATGTTGCGTTAATTGAATTAATACTATCATTACATTCAATTAATACACATGAACTAAATTGTTTTGTTGGCGTACGAACACCTGACATAATTGGTGTAGGTAAAGAGATTTTAAACGTAGATATTGCATCGTAAAATTTTTTTATGTAATCCAAACGATTTTTTTTATTATAATTAGAAAATAAACAAGCAGCTATAAGAATGTATAAAAATTGTGCACTCTCATATATTTTACCAGTAACTCTATTTTGCACTAGATATTTATTTTCTAATTGTTTTATTGCTACATAGGAAAAATTCATATCACGATAATGATCTATAAAATTATTCATATATTCAAATTCATTTATATCATAATAATCAATAATTTTTTTATCATATTTACCTAGATTAATTAAATTTATAACATGATCATATAATTTAGGTGGATTAAATTTACCATATGCTTTTTTTCTTAAGTTAAACATTACTAATCTTGCTGCTAAATACTGATAATCTGGATATTTATAAGATATTAAATCAGCAGTTACTTTAGTTAAAATTTCGTGAATATCAATAGTTTTAATACCGTTATATAATTGTATATAAGAATAGTGCTCTATTTTTTTTATAGAAATATTGTTTAATCCAACAGATGCTCTATTAATAACTCGCTTAATTTTATTAAAATTAATACGCTCTTTATCACCATTTCTTTTAATTACTAACATAATATAATTAATTATATAAATTATTTAATTAATTTAGTATTTTACAAATTGTTAATTACTTAAATAGATAAGTATTAATATTGACGTATCGTGTAAACTATATAATTAACGTTAATATTTTTTGATAAATAAAAATTATTAGTTAACGGATTATATTTTATTCCTATAATTCCTTTTTCATATAATGTTGTTTTATCTATCCAACTAAGTAATTCAGATGGTTTGATTAATTTATTAAAACTATGTGTACCTTTAGGTATAAAATTTAATACATTTTCTGCTATTATAATTGAAAGTAACCAAGATTTAAGATTACGATTTATTGTAGAAAAAAATACTTTTCCTCCAGGTTTAACTAATTTAGCACATTGATTAATTAATTTAATTGGTTGATTTATATGTTCTAATACTTCCATACAAGTGATAATATCATACATGTTTTTATAGCTATTAGTATGTTCTTTAATAGTTTGTTGAATATAATTTATTTTTAATTTATTAATACTCATATGAGATCTAGCTATATTAATTAATTTACTATTAATATCTATACCAGTAACATTTGCACCCTCTAACGCCATACTTTCTGATAAAATACCACCACCACATCCAACATCTAGTACATTTTTATTATTTAAATCATCTACATTCATTATAATATAACGTAAACGTATAGGATTAATTTTGTGTAATAATCTAAAATTACCATTGATATTCCACCAATCATTAATATTATAATTAAATATATTTGTGCTATTATAATTTCTATAACTATTAATCATATAAAATTATTATACTAATATTTTAAATGTAATTTTTGTAAAATTAATATAACATATTATATTTAATTTTTAATATAATATTTGTATTAAAATAAATATTAATAGTTAATATTAAGATGTTAAGGATTGTATTTATGTCAAATTCTAATAATAAACTTATAAAAATTAGTATCGAAGAAGAACTAAAAAATTCTTATTTAAATTATGCTATGTCAGTTATTATTAGTAGAGCTTTACCAGACGCTAGAGATGGATTAAAACCAGTACATCGTAGAATATTATTTGCTATGTATAAATTAAATAATATATATA
This sequence comes from Candidatus Lightella neohaematopini, assembly GCA_025728375.1. Classification (GTDB taxonomy): domain Bacteria; phylum Pseudomonadota; class Gammaproteobacteria; order Enterobacterales; family Enterobacteriaceae; genus Lightella; species Lightella neohaematopini_C. The sequence goes on along the minus strand of JAOBJS010000008.1, from coordinate 12,245 downwards.
ATAAACCTTATAAAAAATCTGCTCGCATTGTTGGTGATGTAATTGGTAAGTATCACCCTCATGGTGATATTGCTGTATATGATACTATAGTTCGTATGGCACAATCATTCTCTCTACGTTATTTGTTAATAGATGGACAAGGTAATTTTGGATCAGTAGATGGTGATTCAGCAGCAGCTATGAGATACACCGAAATTCGTATGACTCAATTAGCTAGTGAATTACTAACTGATATAGAGAAGAACACTGTTGATTTTATATATAATTATGATAATACAGAAAAAATTCCTAAAGTTATGCCAACTAGGATACCTAACCTTTTAATTAATGGATCTTCAGGTATAGCTGTTGGCATGGCAACTAATATTCCACCTCATAATATTTCTGAAGTAATTAATGGATGTTTAGCTTATATTAATAATGAAAATATTTCTAATGAAGATTTAATAAAGTATATTCCAGGACCAGATTTTCCTACAGCTGGTATTATTAATGGGAAACAAGGTATTATTGATGCATATCGTACTGGTAAGGGAATTATATATATTAAAGCAAAAACTAATATAGAATTAGATAGTAAAACTGGTAGAGAAAATATAATTATATACGAAATACCTTATCAAGTTAACAAAACTCGTTTAATTGAAAAAATTACTGAATTAGTAAAAGAAAAAAAAATAGATGGTATTAATAATTTACGTGATGAATCTGATAAAGATGGTATGCGTATAGTAATTGAAATAAAAAGAGATAATAATAGTCAAATAGTATTAAATAATTTGTATTCTTTAACTCAATTACAAACATCATTTGGTATTAATATGGTTGCTTTATATCAAGGTAAACCAAAGATGATGTCTTTAAAGGATATGATATCTATTTTTATAGATCATAGACGTGAAACTATTACTAGACGAATAAATTTTGAATTACAGCAAGCTTATAATATAATTAATTTTTTAGAAGCAATGATTGTAGTAGTATCTAATGTTAACTTAATTATTGACATTATAAAAAAATCTGATACTAGTAGTGATGCAATTAATATTTTAATTAAAAAATCATGGAAATGTGATTTTTTTATTAAAAAAGATATTAATAATGATAAGTATATTTTAACTAAAAAACAAGCTAAGTACATATTAGATTTACGTTTAAGTAGATTAACCAAATTAGAAAAGACAAAATTAGTTAATGATTATGATAAAACTTTGTTATTAATAAAAAATTTATATAGTATAAAAAAAGATCCAAAAAAATTAATGTTAGTTATTACTAACGAATTAAATGAAATAAAAAAACAATACGATGACAAAAGAAGAACTATAATTTTAGATAATATAATAAGTATGAAGACTGAAGATTTTATAAATCAAGAAGATGTCTTAGTTACTTTATCTTATTATGGTTACGTAAAATATCAACCGTTAACCGATTATTCTACAAATAAAAGAGGCAGTAAAGGAAAATTAGCTACTATTATAAAAGAAAAAGATTTTATTAGTTGTTTATTAGTTGCTAATACTCATGATACAATACTGTTATTTTCTAGTACAGGTAGAGTATATCATATGAAAGTTCACCAATTACCAGAATTTAGTAGTGATTCTAGAGGTAGACCAATAGTTAATTTATTACCATTAGAATTAAATGAACGAATAACTACTATTTTACCATTAAAAGAATATAATTATGAGTATTACGTATTGATGGCAACTGCTAATGGGATAGTTAAAAAAACTATGTTAAAAGAATTTAGTAACTTAAGAAGTACGGGAATAATAGCAATAAATTTAAATCACGGTGATGAATTAATAGGAGTAAATTTAACTAATGGTAATAATGATGTAATGTTATTTTCGTCTTATGGTAAAGTTGTTAGATTTCCAGAAACTCAAGTTAGAAATATAGGAAGATCTACTATAGGTGTAAAAGGTATTAATTTATCTAAAAATGATAAAGTAGTTTCATTAATAATACCTAATGGTAATGGTGCAATATTAACTGTCACTCAAAATGGTTATGGAAAACGAACTAATCAAATTGAATATCCTATTAAGTCTAGGGCTACTAAAGGAGTTATATCAATTAAGGTAAATTCAAGAAATGGTAAAGTTATAGGTGCTGTGCAAGTTAATAATGAAGATCAAATTATTATGATTACTAGTAACGGCAAACTATCACGTACTCGTGTTTCTGAAGTTAGCATTATTAGTCGTAATACTCAAGGGGTCGTATTAACAAGAGTTAAACAAAATGAAACATTAGTTAAATTGCAACGTATAGAAAACATAATATTAAAGAATTAAATTATTTAATCTCGTAAAAATCTATATGTATTATTAACCTTTTAAAAGGGTGTAATTGTAAACTTTTTATTTTTACTTTATATTGTTTATTATTAAAATTTAAAAATAATACTGTATCATTTGTTAGATTATTTTTGTCTAAAAAATTTAAAAAATCATTATGGTTCAGTTGAACTAAAATTAATTTAGAATTAATATCACGTATAATAGCTGGAATTTTATTTAATCTTCTTAATTTTTTGTTGCTGATCCTACCAGTAGCTAATCTAATTTTAACATCTATTTTAAACATATCAACAAAATAACATTGAATAGTATTATTATTTTCTAAAAATAATAATACTATTGATCTTGAATGATTAATTATTTAGTCTATTATTTGCTTCGTCCCAATTAACAATATACCAAAATGATTTAATATAATCTATACGACGGTTTTGATATTTTAAATAATAAGAATGTTCCCATAAATCAATACCAAATATTGGATAACCATAGACCTCTACTATAGATTTTCCCATTATAGGATTATCTTGATTACTAGTAGAACTAATTTTTAACTTATTATCATTTGTTTTTATTAACCAAGTCCACCCAGATCCAAAACAAGATAATGCAGCACTTTCAAAATTTTCTTTGAAGTCATTAATACTTCCAAAATTTTGTTCTATCATATCTTTTATTTTACCACTAATTATGGTCCCTTGTTTTAAACCATACCAAAACAATAAATGATTATAATGACCACCAATATTATTTTTTAATTCTATTCTTTTATTTAATGGTATATTATCAATATTTTTTAGTAAATCTTCCAAAAGATAGTTATTAAATTCCGGCAAATCAATTAAAATCCTATTAGCATTATCAACATAATTCTTATGATGTCTATTATAATGAATATTTATAGTATTTTGATCTATAAATGGCTCCATAGCATCATAATTATAAGGTAATAATGGTAATCTAATGTTCATATAAACCTCTGTAATTTAGTTTAGTAAAAAATAAAAATCAATATAATAAAATTACTAATTATAATACAAATAAATGACAAATTCCATTAATAACTAGTTTATTTTCAAATTAATAAAATTTCTATTAATAATTTTTTTTAAATTAGCAGTATTAATATTATTATAATAATTTATTTTTACTATTTCTTTTAAAATATTTTTCCACATAAAAGATAAAAATCTACAATTAATATAAGGAGCTTTTAATTTTATTATTTTTTCTTGCTTATATCTTAAACAATTAAGATATATTAATTTATTTAATTGTGTATATTTATTATTGATTATATTAGTATTTAATTTTAATTTATCAATATAATCAACACTCATTATCAAGTTATATTCATCATTTAAAATAACAGTAAATTTCGATAATTCTTTTAAGAAAATATTTAATACATCAGCTAATTTCTTCATATATTAATTAATTTAAATAATTACTGCCTTATATATGATAGTTGTTAACTACCTCTATAACTCCATTTATTATGAATTGTACTCCCATACAAACTAATAAAAAACCAATTAAGCGAGAAACAGCTTCTATACCATTACTACCAACTATATGCATAATAGCACTAGAACTTCTTAATACTATCCATACTATAAAACTAATAGTAATAAATAACAATATTGGAGCTATTGTATTAACCCATGGGGAAAAATAAACATTATCATGAACTGTTGATACCCAACTAATAATCATAGCAATAGTACCAGGGCCAGCTGTACTCGGCATAGCTAATGGAACGAAAGCAATATTACTAATTTTAGTATTATTTGACTTATTATCACTTAATGATAAACTATATTCATCATTCTGTATAGGAAATAACATACGAAATCCGATAAAAGAAATAATTAAACCCCCAGCTATACGTAATCCTGATATAGATATACTAAAGGTGTTCATTACTGATGTACCAGCATAAAAAGCTACTAACATTATAATAAACACATAAATTGAAGCCATCCTAGCCTGGTAATTACGTTCTTCCAATGTCATATTTTTACATAATCCTAAAAATAAAGCTACAGTAGTTAAAGGATTAACTAAAGGTAATAACACCATTAAACCAAAACCAATTGCTTTAATCAATTCAAACATACATTTCCCTAATTATATAATTAATTTCATACTTAGTTTAACTTATTATAATAATACAACATTATTAGTTATTATATATTAATTTTTATTAAAATTAAATTAATAGTATTTTCTAAAGTAATAAAAATTTAAAATAAAAAACTAGTAATTCTTTATTTTATTAAAATAATATTATAAATAACTTAAATTATTCTTATATATTATATATTAGCCAGTATAAAATACTAGATATTAATATAGAAATTGGTAGTGTTAATAGCCAAGTAATTAATATATTTTTAATTGTATTTAATTGTATTCCTTTACCATCAGCTAACATAACCCCCATAATAGCTGATGATACTATATGTGTAGTAGATACAGGCATTCCTGTATAACTTGCTACTCCTATAGACAATGCCGCAGTTGTTTGAGTAACAAATCCATGTGCATATGTCATGTTACTTTTACCTATTCTCTCTCCTATAGTAATAGATACTCTTTTCCATCCAATCATAGTACCTAATGATAAAGCTATAGCAACAATAATAATAATCCATTCTGGAGCATATTCTATATTATTAAGTAAAATAACTTTTATATTCAATAATAATTTTTTATCATAACTATCTATATTGGATAACTTTATTAATCTACTAATACTATCAACAATGTTTATTAACAAGTCATGTAAATAAAATCTTTGGTTATTACTTAACTGATTATAACTACTTAAATTATTTAATAAACTATTAGCATACTCTATATGTTTTAATAATACTGAATTACAATAAAATTTATTTTCTTTATTAAAATAAATAAAATTTTTTCTATCTTTATCATAAAAAGCATATAAATTTTTATTTAAAATACATTTTTTATTATAAAAATTTTTTAAATCTAAAATAGCATGTTGTGTATGTAAAATATCATGATGATTAGCATTCATATTTAGGATAAAATTTACTGGAGTAATACTAATCAATATTAACATAATTAATCCTATACCTTTTTGACCATCATTAGCTCCATGAGAAAAACTAACTCCAGCAGAAGATAATACTAATATTAATTTTAACCATAATGGTGGTTTTTTATTTTTTAAAGAATATAATCTATTAAAATCATTAGGTGTTGAATATATAATTTTATATTTTCCTTGGTTAGAAAAACAAATTTTTAAAATTAAAATTAAACAAACAGATAATATAAAACCAATAAATGGTGAAATAATTAATGAAGTAAATATTTCTAATAGTTTTGGTACATTTAACGCTCCTAAAATAGAATGATTATTAATAATTGAATTAGTAATACTTACACCAATAATTGATCCAATTAAAGTATGTGAACTAGAAGCAGGTAATCCAAAATACCAAGTACTAATATTCCATATAATAGCTGATAGCAACATAGAGAATAACATGATTAATCCATGTGTTGAATTAATACTAGTTAACAACTCTATTGGTAATAAATGAACAATAGAATAAGCAACACTAAGTCCACTAAGTATTACACCATAAAAATTAAACAAACCAGACATAATAACTGCTATCTTTATTTTTAATGCATTAGTATAAATGATTGTAGTTATTGCGTTTGCTGTATCATGAAAACCATTAATTATTTCATATATTAGAACAAGAATAAGTGCAATAATAGATACTATATAAATTGGTAATTCAATATCATTAATTATATGAAACATATATAATCAACACATTAAATATTATTATTAACTACATATTATGGTATAAATAGTTATTAACTAAAATTAATAAAATAATTAAATATAAACTAATTTTTAATTGAAAAACTATATAATATCGTACTAAATAATATATTTAATATCAACTAATAATAAATTAGAAAATTACAATATTCAATATAACACTAATTATTAATATAGACGTTAACATAACTTAATTAGTAATTTAAATTATTAAACATTAATATTCTAATTCATATTAATGTTATAGTATATGTATTAATTACTTCTAATAGTAAAATTAATAGTTATAATATTAAATATTTATTATATCTAGAATTTAACATTATTAATCATAACGATTAACAATTGTTAAAGATTTTAAAATAATATAATTATCTACTATAATAAAATATATTACTTATCTGTTAATAAAATATTTTAATATTAAAAGCATAAATTATATAAAATATTTATAAATTTTATATAACAAATCTATTAAAAAATTAATAATTTAGCATTATCGGAGATATTATAAAATGAGTAGTAATAAACCAATTTATCGTATACAATTTATTAATAACGGTAAAAATTACCAACTTTTTGTTCGAGAATTAAATCAAAGTTCAATTTTTGGATTTATAGAAATAAGTAAATTTGTTTTTAGTAAAAATAATAGTTTAGTTGTAGATCCTTCAGAAGAAAAATTAAAAACTGAATTCAATGATGTTAATTTAAGTTATGTACCTATACAAGCAGTAATTCGTATCGATATAGTAACAGAAAATGGTAGTGCTCGTATATCTGAATTATCAGATAATGTTACTATATTCCCATATTTATCTAAAAAAATAAAATAAATAATTTAACTTAAAAATATTGTAACTATTTTGGTTTTTAATTATTTTTGTAATATAACCTATAAGCTATATTTTTAGTTAGTTTTTGTTTATATAATATCCATGTTGTAGGTACTTCTATATTCGTTTGAATTTCAGATTCTATATAAATTAAAGAAAAACTAGATAGTATATTTCTTTTGTTTATTATATTAATAGTTTTATTAATTAAATTACTCTTAAATGGAGGATCAATAAATACTATATCAAATTTTTTATTAGTATTACTTAACCATTTTAATGTATTAGTATAAATAATATCTACTAATTTTACAGATAAATTAGCCTTGTTATATAATAATTGTTTAAAAATAAAAAGATTATTTTCTAACAAAGTTATATAATAAGCTTTGCGAGATATAGCTTCAAAAGATAATACACCACTACCAGCAAAACAATCTAGGCAATCAGTATTAATTATTATTTTATTTAACCAATTAAATAAAATTTGTCTACCAATATTAGTAGTAGGTCTAACTAACGGATGATTAATTGTTTTAATCATACGACCTTTTAAATATCCACCAGTAATAACTATTTTATTTTTTTTAATTTTCATATTTTGTTTACTAAAGCTATGTGTTATTTTAAAATGACATTGTTTGTTATTACTTTAATAATTCATTAATTATTTAATAAATATAATTTTAATATAGGTGTTAGTAAATATGACAAACATAAATTTACTTAAAAGATTAAAATTTAGTTTAAGAAAAACCAAAGAAAAATTAATAAATAATATTAAAGATATTTTTTCTTATAAAAATAATAAAAGTGATGTATTAAAAAAACTTGAATATCATTTAATCAATTCTGATATAAATATTAACGTAGCAAGAAATATTATAAAAGGAATTTATAAGTATAATTTAAACGAAAACAATATATTCCCAATTGTAAAAGAACAAATGGTAAATTTATTAAAACCTATTAGCAAGCCAATAGTTTTCTCTGAACATAAACCATTTGTAATCTTGTTAGTTGGTATTAATGGAGTTGGAAAAACTACTACTGCTGGTAAATTATCATGGTTTTATAAAAAACAAAATAAGAAAATATTATTAGTAGCTGGTGATACTTTTAGATTAGCAGCTATAGAACAATTAAAAATCATAGGTAAAAATATATCCATACCAGTAATATCACAGAATATTGGATCTGATTCAGGATCAGTAGTATTTGATGCAATTAAATCAGCTCAGGCAAAAAAATTTGATTTAGTTATAATAGATACAGCAGGTAGATTACAAAATAAATTATTTTTAATGAATGAATTAAAAAAAATTATTACAATAGTAAACAAATTAACCAACAACAATATTTTTGATATAATTTTAGTAATAGATGCTAACACTGGCCAAAATGCTATTAATCAGGTTACTAATTTTTACAAATATTTAAATATTAACGGAATAATATTAACCAAATTAGATAGTACTGCTAAAGGAGGAATAATATTCAATATATCGAATATATTTAATATACCATTAAGATTTATAAGTACTGGAGATCGTATTGATGATTTACAATTCTTTGAACCTAATAGTTTTGTAAATGCTTTGTTTGATCGATAAAATATTAATATAAAATATATTTATTTATTATTCATTAAATGAATTATTAGTTAATTATGATTAATTAAAGTACTATATAACATAGGATATTACAGATTAATTATTATTTAAATAATAAAATAGATGAATAAAAAAAGTAAATACTTAATTAACTTACCAAATAGTATAGACAACTATATAAGAATTGCTAATTCTTATCCGATATTAACTGCAGAAGAAGAATATGAATTAGCCAGACAATTTTATTTTAATAGAAATTTAAAAGCAGCTAAAAAACTAATATTATCACATTTAAGATTTATTATACACATAGCACGTAACTATTCTGGTTATGGATTATTACAATCTGATTTAATTCAAGAAGGTAATATAGGATTAATGAAAGCAGTATATAGATTTAATCCGGAAATAGGAGTTAGATTAGTTTCATTTGCTATTCATTGGGTTAAAGCAGAAATACATGAGTATGTTTTAAAAAATTGGCGTATAGTTAAAGTAGCTACTACAAAAGCACAAAGAAAATTATTTTTTAATTTACGTAGAACAAAACAACACATTAAATGGCTAAATAAGAATGAATTAGATGTTATTGCCAAAAAACTTGGTGTATCTAAAAAAGATGTTATTGAAATGGAATCAAGGATGTTTACAAAGGATATGACTGTTGATTTTGATTCAGAAGATGATGATAAAAATAATCAAACATCACCACATTATTCAGTATTTCATTTATGTGACAAATCATCAGATTTTACTGATATAATAGAAAAAAATAATTGGGATAATCATGCTTCCAATAAGTTAAATAAAGCATTAAGTAGATTAGATAAAAGAAGTAGAGATATTATTTATGCTCGTTGGTTAGTAGATAATAATAATAGAATTACATTGAAAGAACTTGCTAATAGATATGGTGTCTCTGCAGAACGAGTAAGACAACTAGAAAAAAATGCAATGCGTAAAATTCGTATAGAAATAGAATCATAATAAAGTTATTAAAAAATTAAAATAGGTCATTTAGTACTTTTAAATGTTTTATTTAGGTAACAAAAAAAACAAAATTATTGAAATATTTAATAAGATTGTGAATAGATATGATCTAATGAATGATATTATGTCATTTGGTATACATAGAATATGGAAAAAGATATTAATAAATTATAGTAATGTAAGTTATGGAGAAAAAGTATTAAATTTAGCTTGTGGTACTGGTGATTTAACATATAAATTATCATCGTTAGTTGGTAACGATGGAGAAATTATATTATTAGATATAAGTTTTAATATGTTAAAGAATAGTCGTATTAAGTTAAGAAATAGTGGTATTTTAGGTAATATAAGTTATATTCAAGGAGATGCTGAAGAATTACCATTTTCAAAAAATATCTTTGACTGTATAATAATATCTTTTGGAATAAGAAATTTTCCTAAGAAAGATCAAGTTTTAAAATCAAGTTATAAAATATTAAAATTAGGTGGAAGAATTATGATTTTAGAGTTTTCAAAACCAGTAATTAATATCTTTCGTAAAATTTATGATCTTTACTCATTTAATATTATACCATTAATTGGTAAAGTTATTACTAATAGTAAAGATAGTTACGAATATTTAGTAAAATCTATTAGACTACATCCAAATCAAGAAGAGCTAAAATCTATGATTATAAATGCTGGTTTTAGTAATGTTAATTATATAAATCTTACTGGAGGTATAGTAGCAATACATAAAGGATATAAAATTTAATGTTTACTAATATATTAATAAAAAAAATATTAAATGATTTAATTTATAAAAATTATTGTCCGGTAACATTTAACTTTTATTTAAAAAATAAGATTATAAAGTTAATTTTATTTAAATCTCGTATTAATTTGATATTTTTATTATCTGAAAATGGTATTAAATTTATAGAAAATCATAATCAATCTAAAGTAGATTTTTTAATAAAAATAGACTATATAGATTTGATGTATTTTTTATTATATTTTAGTAATTACTGTGATATATACTCTTTATATAAACCAAAATTACTTAATAAAATGATAGTTCTTATTAAAAAAAATTATTTATATAGGCTTAATTATAACAATTATAATTATTATCTATTCAATATAATTTTAAATAAAATAATTAATGATAAAAATAAGTTTAAATCAATATTATTTTTTTTATATAATTACATATTAATGTATTAGTTAAAATAATTAATTATTAATTTTAATATGAGTATAATTAATGTTAATAAAAAATACTAAAAGATTATTGTTAATATTTTATACAATAATTTACTATAAATTATACGAATTTATACCAAAAAATAAATCTATTATTTTTAAATTTTTTACTAAAGTGGTTTTTTTACTTTTTAAAAAAAGTAATATAAATTCTTTAGGTAAAAGATTAAGATTAGCTTTACAAGAATTAGGCCCAATTTGGATAAAATTTGGGCAAATGTTATCTACTAGATATGATATTTTCCCAATTAGCATAATTAATCAGTTAACTATGTTACAAAATAAAGTTAATCCATCGAATAAGTTAGTTACGGCTGATTATGTGAAATCCATAATAGGTAATAACATTGATGTTTGGTTTAGTGATTTTGAATATAAACCAATAGCATCAGCTTCAATTGCGCAAGTACATACTGCATGCTTAAAAAATGGTCAAGAAATTATTGTAAAAATTATACGTCCAGATATTTTACCAATTATTAAAATTGATATAAATCTTATGTATATAATAGCTAAATTAATAATAATTATTATTCCAAGTTTTAAAAGATTTAAATTAGAAGATATAATATCAGAATACAAACGAACTATACTAAATGAATTAGATTTACTTAAAGAAACATCTAATGCAATAAAATTAAGAAATAATTTTAAAAACAGTGAAATATTATACATACCTAAAGTTTATCCTAAATTTTGTAAAAAGAATTTCATGGTTATGGAGCGTATATACGGTGTACCAATAAATAATATAAAAAAACTAAAAAAATGTGGTATAAATATGAAGTTATTAGCTGAATATGGAGTACAAATATTTCTTACACAAGTTTTTCGTGATAGCTTTTTTCATGGTGACATGCATCCAGGAAATATATTAGTTAACATTACGCAACCCCATAAACCAAAGTATATTAGTATAGATTATGGAATAGTTGGATATTTAAATAAGAAAGATAAATATTATTTAGCAGAGAATTTAATTGCCTTTTTTAATCATGATTATCGTAAAATAGCAGAGTTACATATTAATTATGGACTAGTTTCATCAAAAACAAATATCGATGATTTAGAATTTGCTATTCGTTATATTTGTGAACCATGTTTCAAAAAACCATTATCAGAAATATCTTTTAGTAAGATTTTATTTAATTTATTTAAAATTACAAAAAAATTTAATATGACAATTCAACCAAGATTAGTTTTATTACAAAAAACTATGTTATCTATAGAAAATATGGGTAAACAACTATATCCCCAATTAGATTTATGGAAGACGGTTAAACCATTTTTAGAAAATTGGTTAAAGAGTCAAGTTAATATATTTAATATAATATCTAACATAAGAAAAAATATACCTAATATAATGATTTATTTACCAGAATTACCAGAATTATTAATAAATAATATTACAAAC
>JAOBJS010000007.1 GCA_025728375.1 Candidatus Lightella neohaematopini | reverse complement strand
CATTATAATATTTTTATCCAAAACTAATACTAAAAAGGCAGCTACAACTAATAATAAAATAAAAATTAAATATGCCTCATTAATTTTGATTCTATTAGTTGGTAGTGGTCGATTTTTAGTACGCGTCACAAAACAGTCAAACTTATAATCTATACAGTCATTAATGACACATCCGGCTGATCTAGTTATAATTACTTCTAATATAAACACTACAGTGTTATTAAAATTAGAAAAACTACTATTTTTGGTTAACCATAACGACCATAGAGTTGGCCATAGTAATAACAATAATCCAGTTGGTTTATGAATACGCATCAAAAAACCGTAAAGTAAAATTTTATTTTTAAATTTATTAATAAAATTCATAATTTTTATTTAATAAAATATTTTAATACTAATGATACTGGAGGATAAATTCCATGCCATAAAAAAAATGAGTATGCAGCTTGATAAATTAACATGCCAATACCATCATAATAATTAATTTTTTCTTTACGACGTTTTAATAACACAGATTCATAATTATTATGATAATACAAATCATAAAATTTAGCAGTTTGTTTAGTAATAGTTGATAATTTAATTTTATTAAGATCTAATACAACTGGAGTAGCATTAATAATTAAATCATAATTATACTTATTAGTATATTGTATTGGTAATAGTATTATGTTACATGTTGGATTTAATTGTTTATAAAAATTATATAAATTTATTGCTCTATTAATACTTCTATTAGTAATAAATATTTTACATCCATAAGATAATAAAAATATTACTATAATTTTAGCTACTCCACCAGCTCCAATTAATAATATATTACTATTATATTCTAATAATTTTAATCTTATTAAATCATTTATTAATCCAATACCATCAGTATTATCGCCAAATAATGTTCCATCCTTTTGTTTTTTTATTGTATTTACTATTTTGGTAACATTACTAATATAACTAGTATGATCACATAATTTAATTGCATATTCTTTAAATGGAGCAGTAATATTTACTCCTAGTCCACCGTTAGCAAAAAAATTGTTGATTATCATATCAAAATTATTATTTGATGCTAATATTTTTATATATTTACTAGACTGAACATTTGTTAATGATGCAAAAATGCTATATATTAATGGAGATTTACTATGTTCTATTGGATTACCTAATACAGCAAAATTATACATTTATTAATCACGAATAACAGTATTACTTAACGCATCATAAATTTTAGTAGGATATAATAACTTGCCAACAGTATAATTCATAATTACTACTTTTGATCCAAATAATTTATATACTTCGTTTACAGTACGAGCTGGTAACTGCTGACTAATATTAGCACTAGTAGATACTATTGCTTTACCAAATTTTTGACAAATTAATTTAATAGGTAGAAAATTACTTATACGTACTACTAATTTAGTATACTTACCAGTTAACCAAACTGGAGTACTATTATTAACTGGTAATGCCCAACTTATTGGGCCTGGCCAGCTAGAAAATAGTTTTTTACGTATATCAATAGTTATTTTTGTTTCATCAATATATTTTTTTATTTGCTTATAATGTGAAGCTACTAATATTAATCCTTTTTCAATTGATCTATTTTTTAATGTTAATATTTTTTTTACCGCTATTTCGTAATCAGGATCACATCCTAATCCAAATACTGATTCAGTAGGATAAGCAATTACTTTTTTATTTTTTAATGCTACTATTATTTTATTTAGTTCAGTCACATTAATAAACTAGGTATAATTAATATATTTACTATAACATAATTTTTAGTAGATAAATATGATTAATCATTATATTATATTACTAACATTAAATAAAAGACAATATTAATTATGTCTATACTAAAAATATTATATTATCCTAATAGAAAGTTAAAACAAAAAGCTAATTTAGTTTCTAATATAGATCATGATATTAACAAAATTGTTAATGATATGTTTGAAACAATGTATTTTGCTAAAGGTATAGGATTAGCTGCTACGCAAGTTAGCATAAATAAATGTATTGTTGTTATTGATATTTCTAAAAAACATAATCAACAGTTAATTTTAATAAACCCTAAAATTATTAAGAGGATTGGTAAAATTATTATGGAAGAAGGTTGCTTATCAATACCAAATATTAGCGCTCCAGTTATAAGATCAGAGAAAATAATATTACAGTCATTAGACTGTTATGGTAGATTATTTGAATTACAAGCAGAATCATTATTATCAGTTTGTATTCAACATGAAATTGATCATTTAAATGGATTATTATTTATAGATAGATTATCGTTATCTAAACAAAATTATATAAAAAATATTATAAATCATAATTTGTAATTTATTTTAATATGCAAAAAAATTTACGTATTGTATTTATTGGTTCTTCTATTTTTTCTTTATATCATTTAATAAAATTAATTAAGAAAAAATATTGTGTAATTTTAATAATTACTAAACCTAAACCCAAATTCTCTAAAAGAAACAAAAAAAATTTATCAAATTTAATTATTAAAGTTTCAGCTAAATATAATATACCAATATTATGGTCTGAGTCATTAGACGATATACAAATCATGTTATCAAAATTGATAATTGATTTAATTATTATTGCTTCTTATGGAAAAAAATTATCAAAATCTATATTAGATATACCTAAATTTGGTTGTTTAAATATTCATGGTTCATTATTACCTAGATGGCGTGGAGCAGCACCAATTCAAAGAGCCATATATTATGGTGATTGTGTTACTGGTGTCACTATTATTAAAATAAATAATGATTTAGATACTGGTAATATTGTATATCAAAAAATTTGTGTAATTAAAAAACATGATAATAATATTACCTTGTGTAAAAAATTAGCTAAAATAGGTTCTACGATTTTAATTAAATTATTACAGACTAACTTATTTAATAGTAGTGTATCACAAAATAATATTGGTGTAACGTATGCAAAAAAATTAACTAAACAAGAAGCAAAAATTAATTGGTCTGTATCAAATACTAAATTAGTAAATATGATTAATGCATTTAATCCTTGGCCAATGGC
The DNA here is from genome assembly GCA_025728375.1 of Candidatus Lightella neohaematopini. GTDB lineage: Bacteria > Pseudomonadota > Gammaproteobacteria > Enterobacterales > Enterobacteriaceae > Lightella > Lightella neohaematopini_C. The sequence continues at coordinate 22,369 of JAOBJS010000007.1, read as the reverse complement.
TTTTTTTTACTATCAAGATAATATAATTAAAATTATAAGTGCTATAGCAAGTAACTATTATATTAAAAAAAATCCGGGAACAATAATCCATTATAATAAATGGGGGATATATATTACTACTGGTTGTGGGATTATAATCCTTACATCAATAAAAGTAATTAATAAAGATAGTAACGCTATTACTGTAAGTAACATTAATAACAATGTTTTACTAATTGCTAATAAATTATTTACAATAAATACTACTTTAGTATAAAATTTACTTCTTATTTCTTAATGTAAATTCAATATAGGCCATAGGAGCATTATCTCCGTAACGGTAACCACATTTTAAAATTCTAGTATAACCACCGTTACAACAATTAATAAAGCGGGGGGCTATTTCGTCAAATAATTTTTTTATTATTTTATTATTATGTATTTTAGTAAACACTTGTCTTCTGTTGTGTATGTTATTTATTTTTGCTTTTGTAATTAACGGTTCAATAAAACGACGTAATTCTTTAGCTTTAGGTAAAGTAGTTTTAATAATTTCATAATTAATCAATGACTGAGTTAAATTATATAACATTGCTAATTTGTGACTATTGTTACGATTAAATTTTTTACCAATCTTTCGGTGACGCATTCACTTATTCTCCCCCAAGGTAATAGAATTTTATTCAAAAACCATTAATTTTTAAACTAATTATTTATTATTAGGTGGCCAGTTTTTTAACTGCATGCCTAAAGTTAATCCATATGAAGATAATACATCTTTAATTTCAGTAAGTGATTTTTTACCAAGATTTGGTGTTTTTAGTAGTTCAACTTCAGTTTTTTGTACTAAATCACCTATATAACGAATTGATTCTGCTTTTAAACAGTTAGCTGATCTAACTGTTAATTCTAAATCTTCAACAGATTTTAATAATACTGGATCAAATTCAGGTTCCTGCTTTTTCGTTTCTGGTTGTTGTATATTATTTAAATCAACAAATGCATCTAACTGTTGTGATAATATTGTTGCAGCATATCTAATTGCTTCTTCTGGATTAATAGTACCATTAGTTTCTATATCTAGTACTAATCTATCTAAATCAGTACGTTGTTCAACTCTAGCAGCTTCTACTCTATAAGCAATACGTTCAATAGGACTATAACATGCATCTAAAAGTAATTTACCTATAGCTCTATTTTCTATTACTTGATTGTAAGCAGGTACGTAACCTCTACCCCATTGTATCTTAATATTCATATTAATAGAAGCATTTTCGTGTGTTAAATGACATATGATATGTTGTTTATTAATAATATCAACGTTAGTATTATGAATAATATCAGACGCTGTCACTGGTCCAATACCTGATTTGTTTAAATTTAATATTATGCTATCTTTATTATGTATTCTTACTGCTAAATCTTTTAAATTTAAAATAATTTCTACTATATCTTCTTTAACTCCTTCTTTAACACTATATTCATGCAATACACCATCAATTTCTACTTCTGTAACAGCACATCCTGGTATCGAAGATAACAGTATTCTACGTAATGCATTACCTAAAGTATATCCAAAACCTCTTTCTAATGGTTCTAAAACTACTTGTGAATAAGTTGTACTTATCTGTTTAATACTAACTAAACGGGGTTTTAATAATTTCATTGTATAAGAGTACATTTTATATCTCTACTTAGAATAAAGTTCAACAATTAAATGTTCATTAATATCTAACGGTAAATCTTTACGATTTATATCACGTATAATTTTACCACACATATTTTTGGTATCTATATTAATCCATTTAGGTGATTCGTATTGAGATGATAATTCTAATGCAGCTAAGATTCTTGATTGTTTTTTAGCACTATCATTAATAGTAATAATATCATTAACCTTAACTTGATAAGAAGCAATATTAACAATATAATTATTTACCTTAATTGCTTTATGACTAATTAATTGACGTGCTTCAGCCCTAGTAGAACTAAAACCAATACGATATACAACATTATCCAATCGATACTCTAATAATGTTAATAAATATTCACCAGTATTTCTTTTATTACGAGATGCTTTTTTGTATAGTTTAATAAATTGTTTTTCCAATATACCATAAATACGACGTATTTTTTGTTTTTCTCTTAATTGTATACCATAATCTGATATACGAGATTTTTTAATTATATGTTGACCAGGTAATTGATTTATTTTACATTTCGAATCAATTGTACGTATTCCTGATTTTAGAAACAAATCAGTACCCTCACGTCGACTTAATTTTAATTTTGGACCAATAAATTTTGCCATATTTATTCCTATATAAATTATACAATACAATTATACTCTTCTTTTTTTTGGTGCTCTACAACCATTGTGAGGAATTGGAGTAACATCTGTAATATTAGTAATACGAAAACCAGCATTATTTAGTGCTCTAATTGCTGATTCTCTACCAGGCCCTGGGCCATTAATCATAACTTCTAAATTTTTTATTCCATATTCTTTCACTGAACTTGAGCAACGTTCAGTAGCTATTTGGGCTGCAAATGGAGTAGACTTTCTTGATCCTCTAAAACCAGATCCACCAGAAGTTGCCCAACCTAACGTATTACCATATTTGTCAGTAATTGTAATTATAGTATTATTAAATGATGCATGTATATGTGCAATACCATCTATTAATTGTCTTTTTATTTTTTTTCTTTTATTAATTTTATTAGAAGCAATATTCATTATGATACCTAACTTTAATTAATATTTTTTTAATTTTTTACAAGTTTTCGCATTAGTTCTAGTTCTTTGCCCTCTAACTGGTAAATGATATTTATGACGTAATCCCCGATAAGTACCTAAATCTATTAAACGTTTAATATTTAATGTAATTTTACGACGTAAATCTCCCTCAACAGTTAGTGTTGATATAATATCACGTATTTTGTTAATATCATTTTCTGATAGTACACTAACTTTAGTTTGGGGATTAATTTGTGCTGATATGCAAATATTATTTGCAGTATTTTTACCAATACCATATATTGATCTCAAGGCTACACAAATATGCTTATTTTCTGGAATATTTATACCTACTATACGTATCATTTTTTATAAGCCCCTTTTTATTTAGTTAACCTTGACGTTGTTTATGTTTTGAATCGTTACATACTACTCGCAGTACACCATTACGTTTAATAATTCTGCAGTAACGACAAATTTTCTTTATTGATGAACGTACTTTCATTTTTATATTTTAATTACCTTAAATTTGCTTTTTTTATTATGGAATCATATTGATTCGAAATCATAATTGTTTGTATGTGTGATATACAATCCATAATTACTATAATTACAATTAGTAAAGATGTACCTCCAAAATTAAATGGTATTTTTATAATATTATGCATAAGCTCTGGTATTAGACATATCATTGTAATATATAATGCACCAACTAATGTTAGTTTATTAGTTATATTATTGATATATCTAGCTGTTTTTTCTCCAGGTCTAATGCCAGGAATAAAAGCTCCAGATTTTTTTAAATTATCAGCTGTTTCTCTAGAATTAAATACTAAAGTTGTATAAAAAAAACAAAAAAATATTATTGCTATTGAATACAGTAGCATATGTATGTATTGACCAGGTTGTAAGTGTATTAAAATAAAATGTAACCAACTATTTGACTTATAACTATTACTAAACCACGAAATAATTGTAGTAGGAAATAATATTATACTAGAAGCAAATATTGCCGGTATAACTCCAGACATATTAATTTTTAATGGTAAATGTGTACTTTGTGCATTATATATTCTTCTACCATGTTGTCTTCTAGCATAGTTTACAATAATTTTTCTTTGTCCACTTTCAATAAATACAACTAAAAAAACTATTATAAAAATAAATATTATAGTAATTATAAGTAAAATTACATTTAAATCATTTTGTCTAATTTGTTTAATAGTATGAATAATAGTAATAGGTAAGTTAGCTATAATTCCAGTAAATATTATTATTGATATACCATTACCAATACCATTTTCAGTAATTTGCTCACCTATCCACATTAGTAACATGGTACCACATATTAAACCTACCGAAGAAATAAAATAAAATAACATATTTGGATTAATAATTAATCTATTGACTATTGGTATACTAGGTAAACTAATTGAAATTCCTAAAGATTGAAATATAGCTAATATTAATGTACCATATCTAATGTACTTATTAATTTTTCGTCTACCAATTTCACCATCTTTTTTCATTTCTATAAATTTTGGATGTATAAAAGTTAAAAATTGTATAATTATAGATGAAGAAATATAAGGCATAATACCTAGTGAAAATATTGATGCTCTACTTAAAGCACCTCCAGAAAAAATGTTTAACATTTCGATAATAGTACCCTTTTGCTGTGTTATTAATTCTTCAATAACAGATACATCAATACCAGGAATTGGTATAAATGATCCCATACGAAAAACAATAAGAGCAATGATAACAAAAAATATTCTAGATTTTAACTCATATAAACTTTGCTTATTATTATAATTTATTTGTTTTATCATTTTAGATTATAATTATATTATGGTACCACCATTTGATTCTATATTATATTTTGCGTTAGCACTAACTTTTATACCAATTATATGTATTGTTTTTCTTACTAAATGTTTTTTGTTTAAGATAATTTTAACCTTTTTAGTGTTATTCTTAATTAAATTATATGATTTTAGTATTTTAAGATCAATTGTATTTTCCTTAATAACAAATAATTTTTCTAAACTAATTTCTTTAGTGTAAATATTTTTTTTTGACATAAACCCGGATTTAGGAATTCTTCTATTTATTGGAGTTTGACCTCCTTCAAAGTTACGACTAATTTTTTTTCCTGAACGAGATTTTTGTCCTTTATGTCCTCTACCACTAGTTTTTCCTAATCCAGAACTTATACCTCTACCTAAACGGGTTTTATTTTTCCTTGATTTTTTGGATACATTTAATGAATTTAAATACATTTTAGTTATTACCAATAATTTTAATCATGTAATTTACTAAATTAATCATTCCTCTTATTGATGGTGTATCAGCAACTATTTTAGTATGACCAATACGTCTTAGTCCTAGACTTAACATAGTTTTTCTATGTTTTGGTAGTATGCCTATTGTACTACGTACTTGAACAATTTTAATATTTTTATTCATATTATTAATTTTTATTATAATTAATTTTTTTTCTTTTGCTACGGATAAAATCCAGTGATTTCATATTTTTTAGAGCTTTAATAGTAGCACGTACCACATTGATTGAGTTAGTTGATCCATATACTTTAGCAAATACATTATGTATTCCTACTGCTTCTAAAACAGCACGCATGGCACCACCAGCTATAATACCAGTACCATCATTAGCAGGTTTCATAAATATCAATGAGCTAGTACATTTAGCTTTTAATGTATACTGTAAAGTCTTATTATGTATTTTTATTTGAATCATATTACGACGCGCTTTTTCTACTGATTTTTGAATAGCCAATGGTACTTCTTTTGCTTTACCATATCCATAACCAACTTTTCCATTACCATTACCAACTACTGTAAGAGCAGTAAAACTAAATATTCTTCCTCCTTTAACTGTTTTAGAAACTCTATTAATTGCAACTAACTTTTCTCGTAATTCATTTAATTGTTTATCCATATACATAATTAATCCTAAAGATTTTAAAAAATTAACCCATTTTTTCTAGCAGCTTCGGCTAATGCTTTAATTCTACCATGATATTTAAAACCAGAACGATCAAATGATATTTTTTTTATACCACATTGATTAGCACGGTAAGCAATTGTCATTCCAATAAATGCTGCCGATTTTTTATTACCAGAATAACTAATTTTATTCTTTATATCTTTTTCTAAAGTAGAAGCACTTACTAATATTTTATTAGTGTGATCAATAATCTGCGCATATATATGTTTAGAACTACGATAAACAACTAAGCGGGTAGCACGTAATCTCTTTAATACATATCTAGTTTTCTTTGATCTTTTTATACGAGCTAATTTTTTTTTCATAATTATTTATTTTTTTTAATTTCTTTAATTTTAATAATTTCATCTAAATAACGAATACCTTTACCCTTATAGGGTTCTACTATACGATAAGATCTTATATTAGCAGCTGTTTGTCCTACTAACTGTTTATCATAACCGGTAATTATAATATCTGTATTATTAATACATTTTATCATAACACTTTTTGGAAATTTATAATTTATTGTATGTGAAAATCCTAAAAATAAAGTTAATATATTTTTTTTATAATCTATTTGAGCTCTATAACCTATACCAATTAACTGAAGTGTTTTACTGAACCCGGTAGTAATTCCAATTATAATATTATTTATTATTGATCTAGTAGTTCCAGCAATTGCCCAACTTTTTTTATCATTTATTAATGGACTTACTAATAATTTATTTTTATTTATTTTTACAACAACTTTATTACTAAATAAATAACTATTAGTAATATTATTACCATTAACAGTAATAGTATTATTATTTAATAATACATGTATACCATTAGGTACTATAATTAATTTTTTGGCAATACGTGACATAATAAATATATCCTTAAATTATTAAAATACATAACAAATAATTTCTCCACCTAATTTTAAATGTCGTGCTTTATGATCAGTCATAATACCTTTAGATGTGGAAATAATAGCAATACCCATACCAGATATTACTTTAGGTATATCACGTGCCTTTTTATATATTCTTAAACTAGGTTTACTAACACGTTTAATATATTCAATAACTGGTAGATTATTAAAATATTTTAATTCTATTTGTATAATACTTTTATTTTTGATTTTTATAACATCAAAATTGTTAATATAACCTTCATTTTTTAACAAATTAGCAATATTTATTTTTATATTTGAGGCAGGAATATTTATGTAACGTTTTTTATTTTGTTGTCCATTACGTATACGTACTATCATATCTGAAATAGGATCATGCATACTCATATTATTACTCTTTATATTTAATGTTTATAACAACTCTACCAACTAGACTTTCTCAAACCTGGAATTTCACCTCTTGTTGCCATTTCGCGTAACTTAATTCTACTTAAACCAAATTTTCTTATAAAAGCGTGTGGCCTACCAGTTTGTCTACAGCGATTACGTAATCTAGATAAACTAGAATCTCTAGGTAATTTTTGTAATTTTATTGTTGCATCCCAACGTTCTGAATAAGAATATTTTTTACTCAATATTATTTTTTTTAATTCCTTGCGTTTTTTAAAAAATTTGAAAACGAGTTTTTTTCTCTTTTGTTCTCTAGCTTGTACTGATTTTTTAGTCATTTAATATTAATTCCTATTAATAAATGGAAAACCTAAGTATACTAATAATTTATAACTATTTTTATCTGATTTAGTATTAGTCGTAATAGAAATATCTAATCCCCTAATTTGATCAATTTTATTGTAGTCTATTTCAGGAAATATAATTTGTTCTTTGATACCCATATTATAATTACCCATACCATCAAATGATCTAGTTGATAATCCTCGAAAATCTCTAATACGTGGTATAGCAATATAAAGTAATTTTTCTACAAAATCCCACATTCGATGTTTTCTTAAAGTTACTTTACATCCTATAGGATAACCAGCACGTATTTTAAAATTAGAAATTGACTTTTTTGCTTTCGTAATTACTGGTTTTTGGCCAGAAATTAAAGTTAAATCAGATATTGCATTATTAAGTATTTTTTTATCATTTACAGATTTACCTACTCCCATATTAATAGTTATCTTATCTATTTTTGGTACTTGCATTATAGATTTACAATGTAATTCGTTAAATAAATTGTAAGATATTTTATTTTTGTATAATTTATATAAATTTGACATACACATTATTCACTATCAATGATGGAATTATTAGATTTAAATACTCTAACCTTTTTACCATTTTTAAACTTGAATTTAACATAATCAGGCTTACTTGTTTCACCATTAAAAATAGCTAAGTTAGAAATATTAATTGGTGACTCTTTTTTTACTAATCCACCTGCTTGGTTAAGGCTAGGTATAGGTTTTTGATGTTTAGTAATAATATTAATATTTTCTACTATCGCTTTATTTTTTTTTAAAATTTTTTTTATTATTCCTGTTTTTCCTTTATCTTTACCAGCTATTACCATTACTTTATCACCATAACGTATCTTTTTAGCCATATATTTACCTTATTTATATTACTTCCGGAGCTAAAGATATAATTTTCATAAATTTTTCTATTTTTAATTCTCTTGTAATAGGTCCAAAAATTCTAGTACCAATTGGCTGTTCGTTATCATTTAATAACACACAAGAATTACTATCAAATCTTATTAACGAACCATCAGATCTATATATTCCTTTTTTTGTACGAACTATTACAGCTTTTAATACTTCACCTTTTTTAACTTTACTTTTTGGAATAGCTTCTTTTACAGCTACTTTAATAATGTTACTTATATTTGCATAACGTCTTCTTGATCCTCCTAATACCTTTATACACATAACTAAACGTGCTCCAGAGTTATCTGCTACTAATAATAATGTTCGTTCTTGAATCATATTTAAATACCAACTTTATAAAATTACTAATTATTGTTTTTTATTATTTTCCAAGATTTAGTTTTAGAAATTGGTTTACATTCCATTATATATACTTTATCACCAATATTACTATTGTAAATATCATGCGCATGTAATTTAGTAGTACGTTTTATAAATTTACCATACTTACTATGTTTTACAAGACGACTAACCATTACTGTAGCTGTTTTATTCATTTTATTACTGATTACATAACCATATAAAATTTTAGCTTTATTTAACATAATATTAATTAATATTTTTCTTCATTGAGATAATTGTTTTAATTCTAGCAATATCCCTTCGATTTTCTTTAATTATATGTACTTGTTTTAGTTTATTATTATAAAATTGAATTCTAATATTAAATCTAGTCAGTAATAATTCGTTTAATTCTTTATATAATTTATCTAAATTATTATTTTTTAAATCTTCTTTAATAATCATATTTTGTTTTTATCTATAAAAATTGTTTTAATTGGTAATTTTGTTGTTGCTAACTTAAAAGCTTCTTTTGCTATTTCTTTAGTAACACCAGAAATTTCATAAATAATTCTTCCTGGTTTTACTAAAGCAACCCAATATTCAACATTACCTTTACCTTTACCCATACGTACTTCTAATGGTTTTTTAGTTATTGGTTTATCTGGAAATATTCTTATCCAAATTTTACCTTGTCTTTTCATAACTTTAGTAATAACTCTTCTAGCTGATTCTATTTGTTTAGCAGTTATACGTCCATGACTAATTGATTTCATACCAAAATAACCAAAATTAATATTTGAATTTAAAGTAAGTCCTTTATTACGACCTTTATGCATTTTATTAAATTTAGTTCTTTTTGGTTGTAACATATAATAGTACTTATTTTTAATAAATTAATTTAACTTATAACAAAATAGTTATTATTTTTTAATTATCTTACTTAAAATTTCACCTTTAAAAATCCATACTTTTACACCTATAATACCATAATTAGTATATGCTTTTGAATCAGCATAATCAATATCTGCACGTAAAGTATGTAAAGGTATACGTCCTTCTTTATACCACTCAGTACGAGCTATTTCAGTACCACCTAATCTACCACTAATTTCTATTTTTATTCCTTTAGCTCCTAATTTCATAGCATTTTGTATGGATCTTTTAATTATTTTACGAAACATAACTCTTTTTTCCAGTTGTAAAGAAATATTTTTTGCTACTAATATAGAATTTAATTCAGGTATACGAATTTCAGTAATATTAATTTGAGTTGGTACTTTGGTAATAATTGATAAAGATTTACGAATATTTTCAATATCTTCTCCATTTTTACCTATTATCAATCCTGGTCTAGCTGCATGTATATTGACTCTAATATTTTTAGTTAATCTTTCTATTATTATATGAGAAATTAAAGCTTTTGACAGTTTTTTATGTATAAATTGTCTAACTTTAAAATCATTATCTATGTTTTTAGCAAAATCCTTCTTATCAGCATACCAAGTAGAGTGCCATAATTTAATAAAACCTAACCTAATAATATTTGGATTAACTTTTTGACCCATTATTTTTCCTAGAATTTATGTTTGATAAAATAACTTTAATATGACTAGTCCTTTTTTTTATGTAATCAACTTTACCTTTAGCACGTGGCATAATACGTTTTATAATCGGACCAGACGTAATTAGTACTTGCTGTACCAACATATCGCTTTTATTAAAATTACGATATTCCGCATTAGCAATCGCAGATAATAAAGTTTTTTTTATTAATCTAGCTGATTTCTTATTAGTAAATGTTAATATGTTTAAAGCATTAACAACTGTTTTATTTTTTATTAGATCTGCTACTAGACGTAATTTTTGAGAAGAAGATCTAGCATAAAGATATTTAGCAAAAATTATACTCATTAATATTTATCTCTTTTTTAATTTTTTATCAGCGGTATGCCCTCTATATGTTCTAGTTGGAACAAATTCACCTAACTTATGTCCTACCATATCATCAACAATAAAAATTGGTATATGTTGTCTACCATTGTGTACTGATATAGTTAAACCAATCATATTAGGAAATATAGTTGATCTACGAGACCAGGTACGAATTGGTATTTTATTATTATTTTGTATTGCTTTTTCTACTTTTTTTAATAAATGAAAATCTATAAATGGTCCCTTTTTTAAAGAACGAGGCATAATACTTAAATCCTATAAATGTTAATTTAATTACTATAATAATTTTTTATAACAAACTTATTAGTACGTTTATTATTACGAGTTTTTTTTCCTTTTGTTGATTTACCCCAAGGAGAAACTGGATGTTTACCAAAATTACGACCCTCACCCCCACCATGTGGATGATCAATTGGATTCATTGCAGTTCCACGTACTGTAGGTCTAATATTTCTCCAGCGACTAGCTCCAGCTTTTCCTAATGATTTTAACATATGTTCCTCATTACTTACAATTCCTAAAGTAGCACGACAATTATAATTTATTATTCTTAGTTGTCCAGATTTTAATCTTAAAATTACATTTTTTTTATTGAACGACATAATTTGAGCATAAGAACCTGCTGATCTAGCTATTTGCCCACCTTTATTTAGTTTCATCTCTATATTATGAACAATAGACCCAGTTGGTATATTACGCATTGGTAAAGTATTACCAGTTTTAATTGGTACATGATTACCAGATTCTACTAAATCACCAACTTTAATATTTTTTGGACATAAAATATAACGATATTCACCATCTTTATACAGTACTAATGCTATATTTGCAGATCTATTTGGATCATATTCAATACGTTTAATTTTAGCTACCATATTGTCCTTATTTCTTTTAAAATCAATAATGCGATATTTTTTTTTATGACCACCACCAATATGTCGTACAGTAATACGACCATTATTATTACGACCACCAGAATTACTAATTTTTCTAGTTAATTTATTAAAAGATTTTCCTTTATATAATAAATGATTAACTAATTTGTTAGCATGTCGTCTACCTGGAGATGTAGGATTAAATTTAACTATTACCATTTTATCCTCTAGAATTATTAATACTATTTATAACACTAATACTCTTATTAGAGTTACTTAATGTAATATAAGATTTTTTCCAGTTACTACGATAATTAATACTATTATTTTTAAGTTTTTTTGATTTTCCTTTAATTATTAAAGTACGTACTTTTATTACCTTAACATTAAATAACTTAGATATAGTATTTTTTATTTCTAGCTTATTAGCATTAATAGAAACTACAAATACTATAGTATTATTTTTTTCAGTAGTAATAGAAGATTTTTCTGATGAATATGGGTTACGTAGTAGTTGAAATAATCTAGTTTTATTTATCATAAATATTTCTCTTCAATTTTTCTTATTGCATCAATAGTAATAATAATATTATCAGCTTTCATTAAAGAAACTGGATTAATTTGTGTAACATCTATTGCATTTACTCTACTTAAATTACTTGATGACAATAATAAGTTTCTATCTAATTTATTTACTATAATTAGTATTTTACCAGAACATATAGAATGTAGTTTTTTAGACAAATCTTTAGTTTTAAAACTATTAACAACAAAATTTTTAAGAACTACTAATCTTTTTTTTCTTAACAATTCAGATAATATACTTTTAATTGCTCCCTTATACATTTTCTTATTAATTTTAATAATACCTAAATTTTTTGAATTGGTAGCAAAAGAAACTCCACCAGAACGCCATATTGGACTTCTTATACTACCAGCTCTAGCTCTTCCAGTACCTTTTTGACGCCATGGTTTTTTTCCAGATCCAGAAACTTCAGATCTATTTTTTTGTGATTTTGTACCTTTATGAATACTATTTAGATAATAAAATAAAGATTGATTTATAAGATCTAGATTAAACTTATAATTAAAGACACAATCTAAAACATCAATGTATTCTTTAATATCACTTAATATTACTTTCATATAAAGTTCTCTTTTATATTTTATTATTGTGTTTAGTTTTAACAGATGGTTTTATTATTACCTGACTACCACTATAACCTGGTATAGATCCTTTAATTAATAATATTTTGTTATTATTGTCAATACCCATTATTAACATATTTTGAATAGTAACTCTTTGATTACCAAGATGACCAGCCATTTTTTTTCCTTTAAAAACTCTACCAGGAGTTTGATTTTGTCCTATTGACCCAGGTACTCTATGAGATAAAGAATTACCATGAGAACTATCTTGAGCACTAAAATTCCAACGTTTTATAGTTCCAGAAAAACCTTTACCTTTCGATATACTAGTTACATCAACTTTTTTAATATTATTAAATATATCAATTTTAATTATTTGACCAATCGAAAAATTTTTAATAAGTGTATTATCTTTTAATCTAAATTCATGTAGTTTATAACCATTTTTTATACCAGCTTTAATAAAAATTCCAAGTTGGGGTTTATTTAGTTTATTTTTTTTATTATAGCTAGTTGTAACTTGAATTGAATTATAACCATCAATATTTTTATTTTTAATCTGTGTAATATAATTATCTCTAATCATTATTACCGTAACAGGTATAGATAAACCATCATTATTAAATATACGTGTCATACCAATTTTATATCCTAATAATCCAATCATTAATTTATAACCTCTGATAATTTAATAAGATATTTAAAAATAAATTATTATTCTAACCTAGACTAATTTGCACATCTACTCCAGCAGCTAAATCTAATTTCATAAGAGCATCCACAGTTTTTTCTGTTGGTTCAACAATATCTATTAATCTTTTATGAGTTCTAATTTCATATTGATCACGAGCATCTTTATCAACATGAGGTGAGATTAATATTGTAAAACGTTCTTTGTTTGTAGGTAAGGGAATTGGACCTCTTACTTGTGCTCCAGTACGTTTAGCTGTTTCAACTATTTCTGCAGTAGACTGATCAATTAATTTATGATCAAATGCTTTGAGTTTAATTCTAATTCTTTGATTATTCATAATAAAATTTTGTTATATTAATAAATATAATTTATTATAAGTAATATATAAATATATAGTACTTAATATAAAGTTTTGAAAAAAGTTAAGAATAATAAAATTTATTTTAAGTAATAAATATCAAACTACATAATAATAGTAATTATATTGATAATTGTAAAGAATTTTATTTATAATTAGTTTCGATTTATTTAAATTATTATCTCAAAATATTAATATTTATTAAGCTTATTAGAAACTATTATTCTATATATGAGCAATTTTTAATTATTTATTATGCAATTTTTAAATTGGAAAACTTATGGCGCAGGTAATATTAATGTAATATTAATACATGGTTGGGGTATAAATTCAAAAATTTGGTTAAATTTAGTAAAAAAATTAAAAAAAGATTTTTGTGTACACTTATTTGATTTACCTGGATATGGTTATAGTAAAGAGATTAATTTACGTACGTTAGATCAATTAGTTAATATAATTACGCACGATATTAATGTTAGTAATATAATTCTAGTAGGTTGGTCATTAGGTGGATTAATAGCAACTAAAATGGTTTTAATGTATCCAAATATTTTTGAAGGATTAGTGTTAGTTTCTTCCTCACCGTATTTCTGTGCAGATTATAATTGGCCTGGTATTTCTAATATAACATTAATTAGTTTTGCCAAAAAACTAAAAAATAATTATATTAAAACAATGTTAAGATTTATTTATCTACAAAATATTAATATTAAATTAACAGAAGAAGAAAAAATTAATTTAAAAAATATCTTTTTGAAAGGTAGAACACCATCTATAAATACATTAATATTTGGTTTAAAACTACTAAAAAATACTGACTTAAGAAACTTAATGAGTTGCATTAACATACCACATATTACTATATATGGTAAATTAGATAATATAGTACCATATAAGATAGCATTTTTAAATAAAAATAACGAAAAAAATACTAATTTTATATTAGAAAGTTCAGCACACATGCCATTTATATCGGAAAATAATAATTTCTATAATATATTATACAACTTCATTAAAAAATTTTAGATAAAAAATTAAATTTTAGGTCCAAATTTGATTATTAATTTACCTAAATCAGTATCTAAAAATCTATTAAAATTAATTTTTAATAATTTTGCTAATATTTTTGCTTTATATTTCCATATTTCTTTATTTATATAATAATTACGTGGATCTAATAAGTTAGAATCTAATCCATCTAAAAATTTAGGTACTGATAAATTAAATATTGGTATAATATTTAATAATTTTTTATTAATATTAAAATTTAATATATTATCTATTATAACTTTAGTTTTTTTAATAGATATACGATGACCATAATAATCCCAACCAGTATTAACTAAAAATACATTAATATTATTTTTTAGTAGATGATTAGTTAATAATTTAGTGTATATAATTGGATGTAGTGGTAAAAATGGTTCAGAAAAACAAGCTGAAAATGTCGGAGTTGGTCTAATTATATTTAATTCTGTATTCGATAATTTTGTAGTAAAGCCTGATAAAAAATAATATTGAGATTGTTCTAATGATAAAATAGATACTAATGGTAATACTCTAAAATAATCAGCAGTTAAAAATACGATATTTTTAACATTATTTATAAATAATGCAGATTTATTCTTTCTTCTAATGTAACTAATTGGAAAAGATACTCTAGTGTTTTCTGTATTTTTATTATCTGAAAAATCTACAAAACCATTATCTAAAACAACTACATTTTCTAATATAGCATTTTTTTTTATTGCAGAAAATATTTCTGGATTGTTAATATTTGTTAAATTTATAATTTTAGCATAACATCCTCCTTCAAAATTAAACACATGACCATTTTCACTCCAACCGTGTTCATCATCTCCTATCAAATAGTAATTTTTTACGTTAGATAGTGTGGTTTTTCCAGTACCTGATAAGCCAAAAAATAAAGTTACATCATTACTTTTACTCATATTAGCTGCACAATGCATAGGTAAAACATTACGTGATGGTAATAAATAATTCATAATTAAAAATATTCCTTTTTTTATTTCCCCATTATATAAAGTTCCACCTATAATTTGCATATTCTCAGTAAAATTAAAAGCAATAAATACTTCTGAGTTTAAATTATATTTATTCCACATTACATTTTTACATCTAGCTCCATTTAATATAATAAAATTAGGTTTAAATTTTTCTAAATCTCTCTTATTTGGTATAATAAACATATTTTTTACGAAATGTGCTTGCCAAGGTATTTCTGTAATAAATCTAATTTTTAATCTATTATTTATATCAGTACCACAAAAAAAATCTACAACAAATATTTTTTTGTTACTAAGTTGATTAGTAACTAGCTCTTTTAAAAAATACCAGGTATTAATATTTATTGGTTTATTATTACCATTACTTGTCCACCAAACTTTATTTTTAGTATTATCATCACATACTATATATTTATCTAACGGTAATCTACCTGTAAATGGTACTGTATTTATTGAAATAGCTCCATAATTAGTAGTTATTACTTTGTTTAAATCAGGAAAGTTAATATTTTGTTCTTCTTTAAGAAGTACAGAAAAACTAGAATTATATAATATTTTTTTAGATTTTTTTATACCGTATTTTTTTATTTCTTTCTTTAAATTGTTAATATTCATTATACAAATACAATAATTTATTAAAATAGAAAATTAATTAATAAAAGATTTATAAATTTCTTCATATAATTAAATGTGCTATTAATTAAATTTAATAATTTTATAAAATATTATAATACTCTTACTATTTAAGTATAATAGATAACTTTTTTATAAAAATTATTTTTAGTATATATTAATATTTATGGTAAGTAAAAATAGAAATATATTTTTAATAGGACCAATGTTTTCTGGTAAAACCACCATCGGATTTTATTTAGCTAAAAAATTAAATATGTTATTTTTTGACTCTGATTACGAAATACAAAATTTTACTAAAACTAGTATAAGTAAAATTTTTGTTAATGGAGAAAATATATTTAGAAAAATTGAAGAAAATGTAATATTAAATTTAATAGAAAGAAACAACATATTATTATCTACTGGAGGTGGTTCTGTTGAATCAAAAATTTTATTAAAATATTTACCATTGCATGGAAAAATAATTTATTTAAAAACTAGTATTGAATCGCAATTATTAAGAATGAATAACTGTATTAATAGACCACTATTAAGATTAAATAATCCAAAAATTATATTAGAATGCTTATCAATTAGACGTAATTATTTATATGAAACAATTTCTAATTTTATAATTAGTACAGATAAAAAGAATATTAATGATATTATTAATAATATTATAGAGTTAATAGATTTATGAAAAAATTATTAAAATACAATTCATGTAATATCTTGATATCAAATAATTTATTTAATGAATCGAATTATAATTTTAGTATTTTAAGAAATAAAAGGATACTGATTATAACAAATAAATTAATTGCATCATTATATTTAAGTAAATTAAAAAAATTACTTTATAGTGTTACTAACTATTTAGAACATATTGCTATACCTGATGGTGAAAAATATAAAACTATGGTAACAGTAAATAATATTATTTTAGTACTTTTAAAAAAAAATTATGACAATAATACCATAATTATTTCTTTTGGTGGTGGTGTAATAAGTGATATATCTGGTTTTATTGCTTCAATTTATAGAAGGGGTATTGATATTATTCATATTCCTACTACTTTACTTGCTCAAGTAGATGCTTGTATAGGAAATAAAAATTCTATAAATCACAAATATGGTAAAAATATGATTGGTACTTTTTATGAGCCTAAATTAATAATAATTGGATTAAATTTTTTAAATACATTATCAAAAAAGGAAATTTATTCTGGATTATCAGAAGTTATTAAGTATGGTATAATAATGGATAAAAGTTTCTTCTTTTGGATAAAAAGAAATCTAAAAAATTTAATTTCTTTAAAACTAAAGTTTTTATATAAGTGTGTTACTACTTGTTGTAAACTAAAAGTAAATATAATAAACAAGGACAAAATTGATAATATATCAAGAATATTATTAAATTTTGGACATACTTTTGGCCATGCAATAGAAAAATATACTAATTATAATTATTGGACTCATGGATTAGCAATTGCTGTTGGTATTATTATAGCTACTTATGTTTCTTTAAACCTTAATATAATTAAAATTAAACATGCTAAATTAATTAGATTATTGTTAATAAAAGCTAAACTACCTATATTTGGCCCAAAAAATATAAATGTCAATGATTATATTGACATCATAAAATATGATAAGAAAAATAATACAAATAGTATTAATTTAATATTACCAGTTAATATTGGTACAGCGAAAGTATTTTATAATGTAGATAAAAAAATAATAATTAAGTCTATTTTAGATAGTAAGCAAGATTTACTTTCAAAAGTATAAATAAAAAATGAAGAATATATTAATTTCTGCATCTATTATTTCTGCTAATTTCGCTTTTCTTGGTAAAGATATAGAAAATGTAGTAAAAGCAGGAATAGATTTAATACATTTTGATGTTATGGATAATCATTATGTACCTAATTTAACTATTGGACCATTAGTATTAAAATCATTAAGAAATTATGGTATAACCACTCCAATTGATGTTCATTTAATGGTTGTTAATCCGATAGAATCGTTAATATCAGATTTTGCTAAGGCTGGAGCTAATTATATATCTTTTCATGTAGAAGCAACTAATCATATAGATAGATTATTACGAATTATTAGAAATTATGGATGTAAGGCAGGACTAGCATTTAATCCATCTACACCGTTATCTTATTTAGAATATGTTATGGACAAAATAGATTTAGTATTAATTATGTCAGTTAATCCAGGATATAGTAACCAATTGTTTATACCATCTATATTAAATAAAATAAAGCAACTAAATAATATTATAACAAATAATAATCTAGATATTGATATTGCTGTTGATGGTGGTATCAAATTAAGTAATATAGAAATAATTTCTAAAATGGGAGCAGACATTCTTATTATTGGATCAGAAATTTTTAATAGTGATAATTATTTTTTAACTATAAAAAATATTAAATCAAAAATACTAAATAATAATATATAATATATTTACAAAATAATATTATTATAATTAATAAAATTTTAATATTAAATAATAAAAATTATGTTAATTAAAGATGTAGTTTTCAGTGCTATGCAACCATCAAATAATTTAACAATTGGTAATTATATTGGTGCAATTAAACAATGGGTAAATATACAGAATACTTATAAGTGTATTTATTGTATAGCTGATCTACATGCTATTACTAATAATAATTATAATAACTTAAAAACATTATCACTAAATACATTAGCATTGTATTTAGCTTGTGGTATTAATCCTGATATAAATATTATTTGTTTACAATCTAAATTAGTTGAGCATAGTCAATTACATTGGATACTTAGCTGTTATGTTAATTGGAATAAGTTAAAACATATGACGCAATTTAAAAATAGATATATGAAATATAATCATTTATCAAATAAAATTACAGTTGGACTATTTACTTATCCAATATTAATGACATCGGATATATTATTATATCAAACTAATTATGTACCGGTTGGTTACGATCAAAAACAACATTTAGAATTTAGTAGGGAGATAGCAAAAAATTTTAATAAAAAATATGGTAATATTTTTACTATACCTAAACCTCTTATAGCAAAAATAAGTAAGATAACATCTTTACTTAATCCTATGAAAAAAATGTCTAAATCAGATGTTAATAATAATAATTATATTTCTTTACTTGATAAACCAGAATTGGTCATAAAAAAAATTAATAATGCTATTACTGATTCTGATAAACCACCAATTATAAAATATGATTTAAAAAATAAACCAGGAATTTCTAATTTATTAAATATATTATCTGTACTTACTAATGTAAATGTAACAGATTTAGAAAAAGATCTTAATAATATTGATTATAGAAAACTTAAAAAAATAGTGGCTAATGAAATTAATAATATTCTATTTAAAATACAAAAAAATTATTTTTCTATTAGAAATAAAGAAAAATATTTAAATAGTATATTAGTTAATGGTAATAGAAAAGCTAAGATTATAGCTAAAAATACTTTAAATAAAGTATATAAAGCAATTAACATAAAGTAATTAAATAAAAAAATAATAGATAAATAATATGAAAATATTATTAATAGATAATTATGATTCATTTAATTGGAATACATATCATTGTATTAAAATGATTGGTATTAGTAATGTTTTAATTTATAAACAAGATGTAATAGACATTGATGATATTAATAATATAAATCCAAACAAAATAATAATTCTTCCAGGACCAGGATCACCTAATTCATTAAGTATTTCTTCAAAAATAATAAGGTGTTTTTCTGATACTATACCTATATTAGGAATATGTTTAGGTCATCAAATAATAGGTAAAGTATTCGGAGCAAAAATTACAAAATCAAGTTTCATTATGCATGGTAAACAATCTGATATTATTCATGATGGGAGTAATATATTTTATAATATAAATAATCCATTCAAAGCTGCAAGATATAATTCATTAACTATTTCTACAGATAACTTACCAAATCATTTATTAGTTAATGCTTGGAGTATATATAATAACAATAAAGAAATTATGGCTATTAAACATCGTAATTTACCATTATATGGAATACAATTTCATCCAGAAAGTATTCTTAGTGAATATGGAACCAAGATATTGTATAACTTCATTTATCATGAATATTAAAAATATAGTAGAATTATATAGAACTAAATAAGTATATATTAAATAAATATTACTTTATTAACTAGTAGTATAATTATAAATATGTTATAATTGTGAGTTAATTAGTAGTTAAGTAGTTTTTAATTAGTATGATAAAAAATATAATAAAATATTGTTAGTTTTTAAACTAAAAGTTGGCTATGTTTATGGTTACTATAAATCAATTAGTGCGTAAAGCAAGATCTATAAAAAATACAAAAAATAATGTTCCAGCTCTAAATCAATGTCCACAAAAAAGAGGAATATGTACTCGTGTTTATACTACAACTCCAAAAAAACCTAATTCCGCTTTACGAAAAGTGTGTCGTGTGAAGTTAACTAATGGTTTTGAAGTTACTTCGTATATAGGCGGAGAAGGTCATAATCTACAAGAACATTCAGTTGTTCTTATTAGGGGTGGTAGAGTAAAGGATCTACCAGGAGTAAGATATCACACTATAAGAGGAGCATTAGATTTTTCTGGAGTTAAGGATCGAAAAAAAGGTAGATCAAAATATGGTACTAAGAAACATTAATTATAATTTATTTAATATATAAAATTTAACACAATTTATTTTATAATAATAGGTATTTAGATGTCTAGAAGACGTTCAAACAATAAACATATTATGTCACCAGATCGTAAATTTAACTCTTTAATTTTAGCAAAATTTATCAATATTATTATGAAAAATGGTAAAAAATCTATTGCAGAAAAAATATTATATGGTGCTATAAACATATTATTAAAAAAAATTGATAAAAAACCAGTAGAAATATTAGAATTAGCATTATCTAATGTACGACCAGTTGTTGAAATAAAATCCAGAAGAGTTGGAGGATCAACTTATCAAATTCCAGTAGAAGTTAATACAAATAGAAGAAATACATTAGCAATGCGCTGGATAGTTATTGCTGCCCGTAAACGTAAAGATAGATCTATGATTATTCGTTTAGCTAATGAACTATTTGATGCTATTAATAATAAGGGATTAGCAATAAAAAAACGAGAAGATACACATCGTATGGCAGAAGCAAATAAAGCTTTTGCTCATTATAGATGGTGATAATATACTTTATTATTTTAAAAGAGGAATTTAGTATGAGTCGTGTTACACCTATTACTAGGTATCGTAATATTGGTATAAGTGCACATATTGATGCAGGAAAAACTACTACTACTGAAAGAATTCTATTTTATACTGGTGTAAATCATAAAATTGGAGAGGTTCATCATGGTGATGCTACTATGGATTGGATGATACAAGAACAAGAACGAGGTATAACAATTACTTCAGCAGCAACAACTTGTTTTTGGTCTGGCGTATATAATCAATTTGATATGCATAGAATTAATATTATTGATACTCCTGGACATGTAGATTTTACAGTAGAAGTGGAGCGATCAATGAGAATATTAGATGGTGCTGTTATGATTTATTGTGCTGTTGGTGGAGTACAGCCACAATCTGAAACAGTGTGGAGACAAGTTAATAAATATAAAGTACCTAGAATTGCGTTTGTAAATAAAATGGATCGTGTTGGAGCTAATTATTTAAAAGTAATAGAACAATTAAAAAATAAATTAAATGCTAATCCTGTACCTATTCAATTAGCTATAGGAAAGGAAGATAATTTTGTTGGAGTAGTAGATTTAGTAAAAATGAAAGCAATTATTTGGAAAAATAAAGATTATGGAATTAAATATAGTATTACAGATATACCTAAAGAGCTACTCGAATTATCGCATTCATTACATTTAAAATTATTAGAATCTGCAGCAGAAAGTTCAGAAAAATTAATGGATAAATACTTGTCATGTGGTTCTCTTAATGAGGATGAAATTAAACAAGCATTACGTTATAGATCACTAAATAATGAAATCACTGTAGTTACTTGTGGTTCTGC
>JAOBJS010000006.1 GCA_025728375.1 Candidatus Lightella neohaematopini | reverse complement strand
TCAATGCACTATTCTGCCACTAAAGTGTTTAATTATTTATAGAAAAGTCTTTCAAAGTATGAGACTATTGATGCATTACAAATTGATGATCTTATGTTACGTAAAACTGTACGACCCCCAGCAAATTGGAATGATAATATTAAAGAAAACAATAGTTAGATATTAAATTATTTTTGTTACACCAAATAATATGAATTTAATTATTAATAATCATGTTTTAAATTTTTCTGATCCTTGTATTATGGGTATATTAAATGTTACTCCAGATTCATTTTTTGATGGAGGGAAATATAATACTATTAATAAAGTTATTAACCATGTTTCTAATATGATTAATGATGGAGCTAGTATAATAGATGTTGGAGGTGAATCAACTAGACCTGGTTCTGAACATATTAGTGTAAATGAAGAATTAGACAGAGTAATACCAGTAATATTAGAATTACAAAAGCGTTTTAATACTATTATATCTGTAAATACTTCAAAAATTGAAGTTATTAAGGAAAGTATGTTAGCTGGTGTTGATATAATCAATAGTATATATCCATTTGATAAAAGAATATTAAAATTAATGGCTAATAGTAATTTATTAGTTTGTATTATGCATATAAAAGGTACACCAAAGAATATGCAAACTCTCCCGTTTTATTCCGATTTACTTTTGGAAATTAGTGAATATTTTGATTATCAAATTAAAAAATACCAAAAATATGGTATTAAACAAAATAGAATAATATTAGATCCTGGTTTTGGTTTTGGTAAAAATTTATCTCATAATTATACATTATTATCAAAATTAAATATTTTTAGTAAATTTAAATTACCAATATTGGTAGGTATGTCACATAAATCTATGATAAGTAAATTAACTGGTACTACTAAATCATTATATGGTAGTATTGCTAGCGCAGTAATTGCTGCAATTAACGGAGCAAATATTATTCGTGTACATGATGTTGCACAGACTGCTGCAGCTTTAAAAATAGTTAAATCTACTTTAACTATTAAAAACTAAAATATTATTATTTTAGTGTAATTATTTTATAATATTATAAATAATTATTATCTTATACTATAGTAGTTTACATGATCTATATGGTAATATAAAATAGTTAATTTATACTATTTACTAATTTTATAGTTTATTAACTAAATAAATAGTATAGCATTATTAGTAAATTTAAATATTTAAGTGTTTGATTTAAAACTTAAAACTAATTTATTTAAATTTATATTATCTAACATTTTATATTTTGGATAGAGAACATGTATAAAATATTACTAATTATGTTTTTATTAGTATCAACTATTTTAATTATAGTTATAATGTTGCAAAATAAAAAAGATATTGGATTAACATTTAATACACATAATTTATCTAACATATTATCTAATTCAATTAGTACTGGGAGTACTATAATTAAATTAACTATAATATTAGCAATATTATTTTTTTTGTTTAGTTTATTATTAGCTAATTTAACTAAAAATATTAAAAATAAAGATAATATTTGGCAATCATCAAAACATCTTAAATGTGTAAAAAATTTTAATAAATAAATAATATTTATAATTATTATTTTTAATTAAAATATTTTTATTTTTACCGAGGTGGTGAAATTGGTAAACACGCTATCTTGAGGTGGTAGTGCCACATTATTTTGGTTTACGGGTTCAAGTCCCGTCCTCGGTATTTTATTAATTAATTTATTAATATTTGTATTATTTTATGATAATTATTTTGTATAAAGTAATAGAAAATTATATTGTTTATAGTTCAAAAAGTTTATATATACATAATAAAATAATAGATATTAAATATAAATTATTTAATAATGTAATTTTAATAGATATAATAATTTTGTAATTATTATATTAAACAGTATTATGTACAACTATTTTAGATAATAAAATTATAAATAATATATAATAATATAATTTTATTACAATAAATAAGAATATATGATTATGTTAAAATTAAGAATTAATGCTACATAATATTGTAATTAATTTGAGATAATTAGAATGAATAAAGAAATTTTAGCTGTTGTAGAGGCAGTTTCAAATGAAAAATTAGTTACGAGAGAAAAGATTTTTGAAACGTTAGAACTTGCTATTGCTGTAGCAACAAAGAAAAAATATTCACACGATATAGAGGTTCGCGTTAGTATAGATCGAAAATCTGGTAGTTTTAGTACTTTTAGACGTTGGTTAGTTGTTTATGAAGTTACTCAACCAACAAAAGAAATTACTATCGATGCTGCTTTATTAGATAAGCAAGATGTTCAAATTGGTGATTATATAGAAGACGAAATTGAATCAGTTAATTTTGATAGAATAACCACTCAAATTGCTAAACAAGTAATAATACAAAAAGTACGTGAAGCAGAGCGAGCAACAATATTAGAGCATTTTATAAATCGTAAAGGAAAAATAATTACCGGGATTGTTAAAAGAATTAATAGAGATGGTATAAATATTGATGTAGGTAATAATGCTGATGCTATAATTTTAAAAGAAGATATGCTACCTAGAGATAATTTTCGTATAGGTGATAGAGTAAAAGGTATATTATATGCCGTAAAACCAGAAAATAAAATGGCACAGTTATTTATTAGTAGAGTAAAACCAGCAATGCTAATAGAATTATTTCGTATAGAAGTACCAGAAATTAATGAAGAAATAATCGAAATTAAAGCAGTAGTTAGAGATCCAGGATTGAGAGCAAAAATAGCTGTTAAAACTAATGACAAAAGAATTGATCCTATTGGTGCTTGTGTTGGTATGCGTGGAGCTAGAGTGCAAGCTGTATCTAATGAGTTAGGTGGGGAGAGAATTGATATTATTTTATGGGCTGATAATCCAGCACAATTTGTTATTAATGCTATAACATCAGCGGATGTATCATCAATTATAGTAGACGAAGATAAACATACTATGGATATTGCGGTAGAAGAAAGTAATTTAGCACAAGTTATTGGTCGTAATGGTCAAAATATTAAATTAGCATCTCAGTTAAGTGGTTGGGAACTAAATGTTATGACTTCTGCTATGTTAGAAGCTAAGCATAAAGCTGAAGAACAAACTTTATTAAATAATTTTACAAAAAAATTATTAATTAGTTTATCTACAGCTAAAATATTGGTAGATCATGGTTTTTCTTCTATTGAAGAATTAGCATATATTTCTAAAAATGAATTATTAGAAATAAACACAATAGATCATAATGAAATATTATTAATTCAAGAAAAAGCAAAAAATATAGTTTATTGTAATAATCTTAAAAATGAAAATTATGATCAATTACATACTAATATGTTATTAAAATTACCTGGTATAAATGAAAATATATTAACGAAATTAATATCACGTAATATTTCCACATTAGAAAAATTAGCAGAACAAAGTATTGATGATTTAGTAGATATTAAAGAATTAGAACTAGATAATAAGAAAGCAGGAGAATTAATTATGGCAGCACGCGATTTATGTTGGTTTAATAAATCACATTAATAGATATATAATATTTTTGATAAATATACTTTATTTAAGTAAAATAAGATAAATTAGATATTTTAATTGTATTATGGTTGTTAATATATGATAATAAATAAGTTAATTTTACAAAGAAAAAAAAGAAGCACACTAAATATTCTTGATAATAAAGGTAAAAATAAGTCAATAAAAGTTGAGATACGTAAAAAAACAAGTGTTTACAAAAAAAAAATATTTTTAAATAAAAATAAATATACTAACGACGACATTACTAATGATGAATATACTAATAATCAATTGTTAAAAAAAATAGGTACTAATTTTGATAATCAAGATAAGTCTATTTATTCTACAGATAATGTAAGTAATGTTACTAAAAAAAAGCATATAAAATTAAAAAATAAAAATAATGCTACCTTTAATAAAAAGTATAATGTAGAATATGATAATAGCACTACTACATTGTTAAATGAATCCACTACAAGTTATAAATCCATAGCAAAGTCTGAATTTTTATCTAATGAAAAGTTAAATAATAAACTAGATAATATTAAAGTAAATACACAACAATCTATTTTAACGCATAAATTTAATAAACCTAAATACCATATTAGTCGTAATATATTAGTTAATAAAACTATAACAGTAACAGAATTAGCTAATAAAATTTCTGTAAAATCGTCAAAAATAATTGATTTAATGGCAAAATTAGGAAGTATAGTTAATTATGACGATATCCTTAGTCAAGAAGCTATACAGTTAATAGTTGAGGATATGGGTCATAAGGTAAGTTTCTATAATGAAAATAAATTAGAAGATGATTTAATTAATATTTCTACTAATAAAAATCCGATATTTAAGTATAGATCACCAATTATTACTATTGCTGGACATGTTGATCATGGAAAAACATCATTATTGGATTTTATTAGATCAACTAATTTAGTTAATCAAGAAATTGGTGGTATTACTCAAACTATTAAAGCATATCAAATAAACAAAAATAATAAAACTATCACTTTTATAGATACTCCAGGACATAATTCATTTACTAATATGAGAATTAGGGGAATAAAAATTACTGATATTATTGTATTAATTATAGCAGCAGATGATGGTGTTATGCCACAAACTATCGAAGTTATTGAACAAGCAAAATTATATCAGATACCAATAATTATTGCAATTAATAAAATAGATAAATCCAATTCTAATATAGAAAAGATTAAACGTGATTTAGCTAAGTATAGTATAATATCAAAAGAATGGGGAGGAAAAAATCAATTTGTTTATATATCAGCTAAACTAGGTATTGGTATTAATGACTTAATGCAAACAATATCTTTACAAGCAGAGTCACTTAATCTAAAAACAATATTTAATGGGCCAGCCAAAGGAACAATAATAGAGTCGTATTTAGATAAAAAACGTGGGCCAATAGCAGTTGTTTTAATTCATGAAGGTATATTAAAAATAGGTGACCTTATGCTATGTGGATTAACTCATGGTCGTGTAAGAGCTATGTATGATGACAATAATAACTGTATTACTACAGCATTACCATCTACTCCAGTTAAAATATTAGGTTTACCTAGTTTACTTAATTCTGGTGATTTATTAGTTTCCTTAAATAACGAAAAACATATTAAAAATATTTTAGCTTACAGAAAAAGAAAAATAAGTGAATTAAAAACTAATAATAATATAAAAGAATTAAGTATTGATAATATATTTAACAACAGTGATAAAAAAGTAAATAAATTAAATTTTTTAATAAAAACTGATACTTATGGAATTAATGAAGTAATTGTTAATACATTGAATAGATTATCAAATGATACATTACAAATCAAAATTATAAATTCTAGTATTGGTAATATTAATGAAACTGATATTTCATTAGCTAATTCATTTAAAGCGATAATTATTGGTTTTAACATAAGAATTAATAATTATATACGTAAAATTAGTGCTAATAATAATGTATGTATTAAATGTTATTCAGTAATTTATAATTTAATTGATGATATAAAACAAATGATTGATGATATAATTTATCAAAATCAAGCACCAATGAAAAAATTATTAGGTATAGCTGAAGTTCGTAATATATTTGTATCTAAAAGTTATACTATCGCTGGCTGCATGGTTGTTAATGGAAACATTAAGCAATATGCTAATGTTAATGTATTAAGAAACAATAAAATTATATTCAGTGGTGTTATTGAATCATTAAAAAGATTTAAAGATAATGTTAATGAAGTACGAAATGGTATGGACTGTGGTATAGTTATAAAAAATTACAATAATGTACTGATTGGTGATACTATTAAAGCATTTAGTGAAAAATAAATTTAAATATTATTATGTTTACACAAAAAAAACATAAAACACAACGTATTATTAAAATTTTATATAAGGAAATTACAAAAATAATATTATATAAACTAAGTAATCCTAACATCGGAATTATTACTATTTCGAAAATATTAATTTCTAGTGATTTACATTATGTTAAAGTATTTGTTACTTCTTTAAATAAGAATAATATAAATCAAATAAATTTTAGTATTAAGCCTTTAATAAAGGCTGCTAATTATATTAAGTATCATATAAATAAACATGTATTATTAAAAAAAGTACAACATATAATATTTATATCTGATGACAGTTTATTAAAAAATACAAAAGTTATTAATTTAATCAAAAATATTAGATATTAGATTATTTATAGTAAACTATAAATAATCTTTAGATGATAATTTATCTTATAGGATATATTATGTGTTCATATTATCAAAAAAAGAAAATAATTATTAATTTTGGTAAATCTGAAAAAAATAGTGGTATAACAGAAGTACAAATTGCACTTCTTAGTCAAAGAATTAATAATCTTAAGCAACATTTCTTAAAACATAAAAAAGATCATCATAGTAAACGTGGATTATTAAGTATGGTAAATAAACGTAGGAAATTACTAAATTACTTGAAAAAAATTAGTATATTAAGATATAATAACTTAGTCAAATTATTAAAATTACGTTAATATAAGTTTAAGTAATTTTCAATAATCTGTATTTTTAAATTATTTATTACTAATTTATACTAAGATAAGGAATAGTTTTGCAAAAAATAATTTCTCAAAAATTTACTTATGGTGATAATAATGTAATTATCGAAACGGGTAGAATTGCTAGACAGGCTACTTCATCGGTAATTGTTAATATTGATGATACCATGGTGTTAGTCACTATGGTATATGTTAAGCAGACGGAAATTAATAGTTCGTTTTTGCCATTAGTAGTAAATTATCAAGAACGTACTTATGCTGCTGGACGTTTTCCTGGTGGTTTTTTTAGAAGAGAAGGTCGTCCTACAGAAAGTGAAGTATTAATTTCAAGATTAATAGATCGTGCTATTCGACCATTATTTCCTGAAGATTTTTATTATTCAATACAAATTACGATTACCGTAATATCTGTAAATCCGCAAGTTTATCCTGATATTGCAGCTATTATTGGGGTATCTACAGTTATTTCTATATCTGATATTCCTTTTTTAGGACCAATTGGAGTTGCTAGAGTAGGTTATATAAATGAAAATTATTGCTTAAATCCTAATATTTCTAATACTACTACTAATAGTAGTTTAGATTTAATAGTTGTTAGTACGTCACAAGCAATTGTCATGATTGAGGGTGCAGCTAAACTAATTAATGAGTATCAAATGTTAGATGCAATTAAATTTGGTTATGAAAAACAGCAAGTTGTAATAGATAATATTAATTTGTTAGTAGATAAGTTAAATGTTAATAAGTCCATAGTACCAAAAATAGACACTATTAATTTAATAAATTATATTTGTGTATTATTTAAAAATAATTTGTGCAGTATATATCCATTAAATAGTGGTAAACATAATCGAATTACTATAATTAGTAATATAAAAAATAATATTATGCAATCATTAACATTACAATATAATGATATTAATCCAAATGAATTATCTATTTTAATATCCAAAGCTGAAAAAATAGTCATGCGTGATCTTATTATAAATAACGGTATTCGTATTGATGGTCGTAAGTTTAATGATATTCGTGATATTGATATTGTATTAGGTATTTTACCCAGAACACATGGTTCAGCATTATTTTCTCGCGGAGAAACACAAACATTAGTTAGTACTACATTAGGTACAGAACGTAATGCTCAAAATGTTGATGAATTGTTGGGAGAACGAGTAGATAAATTTTTGTTACATTATAATTTCTTACCATATTGTGTTGGTGAAATAGGAATTATTGGTTCTCCTAAACGTAGAGAAATTGGTCATGGTTATTTAGCTAAACGAGCAATTATTCCTGTACTACCTTATAATAATAAATTTTCTTATACTATACGTTTAGTATCTGAAGTAACAGAATCTGATGGTTCATCATCTATGGCTTCAGTATGTGGTGCTTCTTTGTCATTAATGGATGCTGGAGTACCTATTAAAACAGCAATTGCGGGTGTTGCTATGGGATTAGTTAAAAATAATGATAAGTTTATTGTACTTAGTGATATTATAAGTAATGAAGACTACTTTGGAGATATGGATTGCAAGATTGCGGGTGACTATTATGGTATTACTGCAATACAAATGGATATTAAAACTCATGGTATTACATTTGATATGATTAAAGAAACTTTATTTCTTAGTAAAGAAGCACGTATACATGTCTTAGACATTATGTCAAGTAATATCAATAAACCTAGAGCTGATATTTCTAAATTTGCTCCTCGTATTTATACAATTACAATTAATCCAAGTAAAATTAAAACTGTTATTGGTAAAGGTGGTTTAGTTATTAAATCATTAACAGAAGAAACAAATACCAGTATAGATATACATGATGATGGTACTATTAAAATTGCTGCATGTAATTATAGTCAGGCTGATATGGCAATAAAACGTATTTATGATCTTATTAAAGATATAGAAGTTGGCCAAATATATATCGGTATTGTAATACGTATTGTAAATTTTGGTATAATTTTTAACATAAAAGGTAAAGAAGGTTTAGTTCATATTTCTCAAATTACTAATAAACATGTAAAAAATATTAGTGATTTTGCTAAAATAGGACAAAAAATACCAGTAAAAGTATTAGAAGTAGAACGTAATGGTCGTATTCGTTTAAGTATGAAGGCTATTAGTTAATTATTTTAGTTATAATTTGATATATTATTGTGATGTAATTATAAGTTATATTTATTTTTATGTAAATTAGTAATACTAATAATACTATTCATGAAACGTTTATTTTTAATTGTTATTGATTCATTAGGTATTGGTTCTACAAATGATGCAAATAAATTTGGTGATATTGGTGCTAATACATTAGGTCATATTGCTGAGTATTATTATTATAATAAACATAAGATTCTAAAAATACCTAATTTATCGTCTTTAGGTCTAGTAAAGACTATTCAGTATGCTACTAATTGTTATCCTGTTGGTATGAATTTACAAACTGATATTATTGGTAGTTATGCATATGCTAGTTCATTAGCTGCTGGTAAAGATACAATATCTGGACATTGGGAAATAGCTGGTATATTGGTACCAAGTTGGCACTATTTTGATAAATTAAATAATAGTATTCCTGATAGTTTATTAAATTTAATTTGTGAAATGAATAATTTATCTGGATTTTTGGGTAATTGTCATGCATCAGGTACTGAAATAATTAAAAAATTAGGTGAAGAGCATATTATTACTGGTAAACCAATTATTTATACTTCAGCAGATTCCGTATGTCAAGTAGCTTGTCATGAAAATATATTTGGATTATCTAAATTATATAATTTATGTATTAGTATAAGAAGTATACTAAATAGTAGTGCTTATAATATTAGTCGAGTAATAGCTAGACCTTTTACTGGTAATAATGCTAATAATTTTATAAGAACTAAAAATCGTTGTGATTTATCATTAACTCCACCATCAATTACTGTATTTCAAAAACTTATTAAAGAAAAAGATGGTACTGTTATATCAATTGGTAAAATTGCAGATATATATGCTCATGTAGGTATTAATAAACATATTAAAGCTTATGGTATAAACAATTTATTTAACAAAATGGTATCAGAAATCAATACAGCTAAAAATAATACTATTATATTTACTAACTTTGTTGATTTTGATGAATTATACGGTCATAGAAGAGATATTATTGGTTATGCTTCAGCTTTAGAATTATTCGATTACAGATTATCTGAAATAATATCTAAAATGAAAAATAATGACGTACTTATTATTACAGCCGATCATGGTTGTGATCCAACTTGGTATGGTACAGATCATACTAGAGAATTTGTACCAATATTGATTTATGGTCCTAGAATCAAATCTAGGTATTATGGTTATCGTAGTTCTTTTGCTGATATTAGTCAAACAATAGTAAAGTATTTTAATTTATCACCAATGAGTTATGGTACATCAATTTTATAAATTAAAAAGGAAGCTGTATGACAACAACACATATTAATGCAAAATATGGTGATTTCGCTGATGTTATATTAATGCCAGGTGATCCTATGAGAGCAAAATATATAGCAGAAAAATTTTTTACTAACTATCGCGAAGTAAATAATGTTAGAGGTATGTTAGGTTATACTGGTTATTATAAAAATAAAATTATGTCAGTCATGGGACATGGTATAGGAATGCCATCTTGTTCTATTTATGTTAGAGAATTAATAGTAAATTTTGGTATAAAAAAAATTATTCGTGTTGGTTCTTGTGGTGCTGTAAAGAATGAATTAAATTTACGAGATATTATTATCGGTATAGCAGCTAGTACAAATTCTAAAATTAATCGTATACGTTTTATGGATAATGATTTTTCTGCTGTAGCTGATTTCAATATGCTTTGTAACGTAGTAAATGTTGCTAATATTCTTAATATTAAGATTCATGTAGGTAGTATTTTTTCTACTGATTTATTTTATATGCCTGATTACAGTAAAAAAAAATTATTAAATATGTTGGATAAATATGGTATCTTAGGGATTGAAATGGAGGCAGCCGGAATATATAGTGTCGCAGCTGAATTAGGAGCTAAAGCATTAGTAATTTGTACTGTTTCTGACCACGTTTTTAAAAAAACTAGCCTTAGTATATTAGAAAAACAAAATTCTTTTGATGACATGATTACTTTAGCATTAGAATCTTTATTAATAATTTAAGGAGAGGTGCCAGAGATAGGTTTAATGGGGCGAATTCGAAATTCGTTAAGGATGTTTTATTCTTCCAGGGTTCGAATCCCTGTCTCTCCTGTTTTTATTAAATAACTATTGAGTAATTAAGGTAGTGTTTCCTCCAACAGCTGCTGTATTAACACTAACAGTACGTTCTAATAATAATCGTTCTAATGAAATTTTATAATCACCAAAATTATAATTTTGTATATTTATTAAAGGTTCTTCCTTTTTAGATTCACTAATAAATTTTATTAAATTACTCAAACCTACATTATTACTATGTATTATAATAGTGTCAATAATAATTGATTTGGATAACCAATCATCGATAACCAAAATAGTATTTCTAATTAATTCTGGTAATATTGTGATTATTTTAGAACATAATTTTGAGTTCGATCTTAATACTGGATAAGAACCAATACAAAATACAGCAATAAGTTGAACTATTAAATCAATTTCTTGATCAGCTATACATAAAATATATTTACGGGGTAATAATCTATATTTATTTAATTCACCTGTAGGTCCATCTAATAAGTAACTATTACCACTAACAGATATCTTATTATACTTATCACAAATATTAGCAATATTTGGGTACTTATCTTTTACCCAATTATATAAAGTATCATATAAATATCTAGTACCTTCATAATTAAAATCTATTTTATTTAATGATTTTAGAATATTAGGTACTACAAGATTATTTTTTTTATTTACTAGACGATACAAATATAAAGGGCCACCAGCTTTTGGACCAGTACCAGATAATTTTTCACCACCAAATGGCTGCACACCAACCACTGCTCCAATAATATTTCTATTTACATAGAAATTACCAGTATTAACACGTTTTACTATACTATCGGTAGTATATTCTATTCTTGTTTGTAAGCCAAATGTTAATCCGTAACCATTACAATTTATTTGTCTAATTATATTATTTAATTCATTTTTGTTATATCTGATTATATGTAAAACTGGCCCAAAAATTTCTTTATTTAATTGATTAATATTATCTAATTCAATAATTGTTGGTGTAATAAATGAACCATTATTATTATTACAATAATTATTACTTTGCCATACTACATGTCCATTTTTTCTCATATTATCGATATAATTATTAATTAGTAATTTTGCTTCCTTACTAATTACTGGACCAATATCAGTTGATAAACTACTAGGATCACCTACTTTATATTCTAATATTGCCCCTTTTAACATAGATAATACACAATCAGCAATATCATTTTGTAAACATAATAATCTTAATGCAGAACAACGTTGTCCAGCACTATCAAATGCTGATTGTATAATATCTAATATAGCTTGCTCTATTAAAGCTGATGAATCCATAATCATAGTATTTATACCTCCTGTTTCAGCAATAATAGGTACAATTTTATCTTTTACTCTAGAAAATAAAATGTTTTGTAAAAATTTAGCTACCTTAGTAGATCCAGTAAACATTACGCCATTAATAGAATCATTCGTGATTAAGGCTGGACCAATAACCTTTCCTTTTCCTGGTAACAACTGTAATACCCCATCAGGAATACCTGCATTAAGCATAATTCTAACTACTTTACTTGCAACGATTGGAGTTTGTTCTGCCGGTTTAGCAATTACTGTATTACCAACTACTAAAGCAGCAGCTATTTGACCAATAAAGATAGCTAGTGGAAAATTCCAAGGACTAATACATACTACTATTCCTAATGGATAATAATTATCATCAAAATAATTATTAGCTTGATAAGAATAGTATCTTAAGAAATCTATGGCTTCTCTAATTTCTGATATAGCATTTACGATAGTTTTTCCTGCTTCGCGAATTAATAGTCCAATAAAACTATACATATCTTTTTCTATTAAATCAGCAGCCTTATTTAATATTACAGCACGTTCATAATAAGTTTTGTTAATCCAGTATTTAGCGCTATCTTTACTGATAGTAATTGATTTATTTACATCATCTAATGATGATTCTTGGCATGTTCCAATAATATCATTATTATTTGCTGGATTTATTATCTGATATGTTGTACCTTCAGAAATATAATTAGAATTAATTATTGGTTTTACTTGATAAAATAAGTTATTTTCATTTAATAAATTAACAATAATATTAGTTAATGTTTGCTCATTATTTATATCTAATCCCAATGAATTTATTCTAGTCATACTATATAGATTTTTTGGCAAAGGTATTTTGGGATTAGATAAACCTATTTTGCCTTCTGTATTTTTTAATGAAATTATCTTCTCAATTGGATTAATAATTAAATCTTCTATAGGAATAGAATTATCATATACCTGATTAATAAAAGATGTATTAGCTCCATTTTCTAATAATCTTCTTACTAAATAAGATAATAAAGTATTATATGAACCAACTGGAGCATAAATACGACATGGTCTATTTAACTTATCAAACTTATTACCAACAACATTATTGTATAATGTTTCTCCCATACCATGCAAACATTGAAATTCATATTGTCCTTCATAATAATTTTGTCCAGCAAAATAATAAATCGACGATAAAGTATGAGCATTATGTGTAGCAAATTGAGGATATATATACTGTGGTACAGATAATAATTTTTTTGCACAAGCTAAATACGATAAGTCAGTATATATTTTTCTAGTAAATACTGGATAATCACTTAATCCATATACTTGAGCATTTTTAATTTCACTATCCCAATAAGCACCTTTAACTAGTCTAATCATAAGACGACGTTTAGTATTTTTTGCTAATTGTATTAATTCATCAATAACTTTTATTGATCTTTTTTGATATGCTTGAACAACAAAACCAATACCATTCCAGCCACTTAATTTAGGTTCATAACATAATTTGATTAATAAATCTAATGAAATTTCTAGCCTACTAGATTCTTCTGCATCAATATTTAATCCAATATCATATTTTTTAGCTAATAATGTTAGTAGTAATAAACGTGGATATAATTCTTTCATTACAGATCTGTATTGCAAACGACAATATCTAGGATATAAAGCTGATAATTTTATTGATATACCTGGTCCATTATAAATACCTAAACCATTAGAAGATTTACCAATTATGTGAATTGCTTCTTGATAAGCATTAGTATATGATAATGCATCATTATTAGTTAATGCAGCTTCTCCTAATATATCATACGAATAACGAAATCCGTTTTTCTCTAATTTACTAGCTGTTTTTATTGCTGAGTTTATATTTACACCAGTGACAAATTGTTTTCCTATTAACTGCATAATAATATTTATTACTTTTCTTATTATAAAGTTAATATTTTTATTTATAAAATTCTTACCAAAAATTTTCTTATTCTTTTTGTTATATTGATTTGATATTAACTTATTAATTATAATCAATCCTCTTGTAGCAAAATTAACTAATATTGATTTATTTCCTAAATGACTAGACCAATTTTTATTACAAATTTTATCGTATATTAATAGATCTTTAGTACTATCATCAGGTATTCTTAGTAGTGCCTCTGCTAAACACATTAAAGCAACACCTTCTTTTGAGGATAATGAAAATTCTTGTAACAAGTTTTGTACTAAATTAATTTTACTATTTATGTTTTTCTTATTACTTATTCTTATTTTTTTAGTTAATTTATTCGCTAATAGACTAATATTATTTGATATTTCTGATGAAATACATACCTGTTCTAGCAAGTAAGGTATGATTATTTCTTCTTCACAATACCAGAAATTTGTTATATTATTACGTATTATAGATTGAGATATTATACTGCTGGATAAGTTAATAAATGGATGGTTTGATTTAATGTCAGATATATTAATTGGTGTTTTCATGTCCAAATAAAGTTTATTTAAAGATTCTGTGGAGATAGGTAATTCTAATTTGTTATTATTTTTATTATTAAAATTAATTTTTTCCAGATAAGAATATATAACTTCATTACATAATTCATCCATAGTACAATTACGTTGTGCAGATAATTGTTGTACACGGTTCTTTATTACATCATTCAATTTTATATGCATATCATCATCCGTATTATTAAAATATTAATATTATCGAAATTTAGAATAATTTTAATAAAAATTTAAGCCAATATTATATACCTATTTTGTTAATATGATAACATAAAAGTAATAATTTATATTATCTAAACCTAGATTTTTAATAAAAATTTTTTAATTAAAATACCTGTTTAAATTATCTAATTAATCGGTGAGAGAGGGATTCGAACCCTCGATACTAATTGTATACATACTTTCCAAGCATGCTCCTTAAACCACTCGGACACCTCACCATAGTTTTTAATAGTATCATTAAAATAATTAATTAATTATATCATAGTATATTATAATATAATATGTAATTTAATTTAGTATTAATTGTCGTTATTTATATTTTTATTTTATTAATTACTTAATACTAATTTCATTATTTATAATAACTTATTGCCAATTTAATTTAATAAATGTTGTTAATAAGATTACTATTAAAAGTTAGTTTAGTGACATTAATTTCTAGAATATTAGGATTTATTCGTGATATAACAATAGCAAGAGTATTTGGAGTTAATTGGATGTTAGATTCTTTCTTAGTAGCGTTTAAATTACCTAATTTATTTAGAAAAATTTTTTCTGATGGAATTTTATTACAAGTATTTGTTCCAGCTTTAACTAAATATAAAAATAATGGTAATTTTATGGATACTTATAATTTCATTGCTTATATATCCGGATTGTTTATAATATTATTGTTAATAATTATAACAATTACTATTTTTTTTATACCTAAAATTATTATTATAATTGCTCCTGGTTTTATTAAAAATAAATATATTCTTTTACTAACAATAAAATTATCTAGAATTATTTTTCCATATATAATTTTAATTTTATTTATTACTTTTACTAGTGCGATATTAAATGTTTGGGGCTATGAAATAGTTTCTTTAACTACATCTATTTTTTTAAATATTAGTATGATTATATTTACTTTATTATTTAATAATTTGTTTAGTCTACCAATTTTTGGATTAGCTTGGTCTGTTATTATTGGAGGAGTAATACAATTATTTTATCAACTTGTGTTTTTAAAAAAAATTAATATGTTAATACCACCTAAATTTAATTTTAATTATAAAAGATTATTTAGTTTATTAAAAAATGTTAGTACAGTTATTATTATTAATTCTATAAATCAAATATCAAATATTATTAATACTATATTTGCTTCCTTTTTTATATCTGGATCTTTATCTTGGATATACTATGCCGATAGAATTGTTGAGTTACCAGCTGGATTATTAATTACGTCATTGAATACTATATTATTACCAATATTATCACGTAGTTTTATAAAAAATGATATGAATAATTATTTAAAACAATTAAACTGGGGTATAAAGTTGTGTTTTATTTTTGTTATTCCTAGTACTATTGCTCTAATAATATTATCTTATCCAATAGTTATTACATTATTTCAATATAATAATTTTTCAATACATGATTTATGTATGATACAGAAACTACTGAGTATTTATTCAATTGGATTAATTGGATTAGTACTAGCTAAATTATTAACAATTAGTTTTTATTCTTGTAATAATACCAAAGTACTAATTAAAATATCTTTAATTATAATTATATTAACACAAATTATGAATATATTATTTGTATATATATTTGATAATTTAGGCTTATCTGTGTCTAATATTATTTCTTATTATATACAAGTTATTTTATTATATTTTTATTTATTAAAAAATAAATTATTCTTTTTTAATTATAATGTAGCTAATTTTTTATTCAAAATAATAATATCAGTTTTAGTTATGTCTTTTATTTTAATAAAATTATTATCTTTAATGCCAAATTGGGATAATATTTCAATATTCTATAGATTAATTAGAATCTCATTGTTAATTATAGTAGGGATATTAGTATATTTTTTTACATTACGGATTACCGGATTAAAATTAAAGGAAATTTTCTATTTTTATTATAATTTCTAGTATTATTTTATATCTTATCTACAAGATCTATACCTAATAAATTTAAACCAGTTCTAATAGTTAAAGAAGTTACTATTAATAATAGTATTCTGCTAGTTTTTATTTTTAAACTAGACTGTAATATACAGCAATTTTCATAAAAATTAGAAAATAAGTTAGCTAATTTATACAAATAGTCACATAATAAATGTGGTGTACCAAATTTAGATATGTTACTAATTATTTCTTCTAATCTTAGAATATGTATGATTAGTAAAATTTCTTCATTTGTATTAAAATAATATTTGTATTTATAATATTTATATTTTCTAATATTAATTCTCTTTAATATAGAATTAATACGAATATAAGCATACTGTATATAAATTATTGTATTACCATGTAAACTTAAAATCTTATTCCAATCAAAAACATAATTAGAAGAACGATTTCTTGATAAATCAAAATATTTGATAGCTCCAACACCAAGAATTTTA
This sequence comes from Candidatus Lightella neohaematopini, assembly GCA_025728375.1. GTDB lineage: Bacteria > Pseudomonadota > Gammaproteobacteria > Enterobacterales > Enterobacteriaceae > Lightella > Lightella neohaematopini_C. Next base: position 8,575 of record JAOBJS010000006.1, on the reverse strand, counting down.
GATATTCTAATTAATTTTTCGTTACTAATATTAGGATATTTACTTTTTATAATAATACTTACTCTCTTAACTGACTCATTTAATAGGTCTATTAATTTTATTGTATTACCTTCACGGGTTTTAAACGGTTTATTATCTTTATTCAATACCATACCTAGAATATGATGTTCTAATTTAACTGACTTTGGCACATAATAAGCTGCACGTGCTATAAAAAATATATTATTAAAATAATTTTGTTGACGAGAATCTACATAATAAATAATTTTGTCAGCTTTTAATATTTCATATCTATATTTAATAGATGCAATATCTGTAGTAGAATATAAATAAGCACCATTATTTTTTCTAATTACTATATGGGTAGAATTATTGAATTTGTTTTTTTTATTATTATTTATTGTTACTAATGATAAGTAATTTTTACTAGTTGCAATTCCTTTATTTTGTAAATCATTAATAATATTTGATAACATATTTTTATAAAAACTTTCTCCTATATTATCAGTATTGTTTAATGTAACATTTAATAAATCATAAATAAGCTGATTATTTTTAATTGTAATATCAACTATTTTACACCATATTTTATTATAATGAATATCACCATTTTGTAATTTTACTAAATTAAAATTTACTTTATTAACAAAATCAGAACTATTATCATATTGTTTCTTTGCTTTTTTATACAATCTATCCAATAATTTAATGTTATTAATTAATTCATTATTTATGCTAATGTTAATTTTTTCTAAATATGTAATTAATATACTAAAAGGTATACCCCAATCACCTATATGATTTATTTTTATTACATTATGTCCTAAAAATTTTAATATTCTTACCATAGAATCACCTACGATAGTAGATCGTAAATGACCTACATGCATTTCTTTAGCTATATTGGGTGAAGAATAATCAATAATAATATTTTTTGATTGTTCTATTGGACTAACATTTAATCTTGAAGAATTTATTAATTTCTTTAGGTTACAAGATAACCAACTAATTTTTAAAAAAATATTTATAAAATTTATATTAATGATGGTAATTTTGTCTACTATATAAAATAATTCTAATTTATCTTTTATATTTTTTGCTAATATTATTGGTTCTATTTTAATAACATTAGCTAAAGAAATTATACCATTAATTTGGTAATGACCAAATTTAGTATGTTTAACTGCTTTAACTGATAAAATATCAGTGTTTTTTTTTATATCTAAGGTTAACAAAATTTGTTTCAATTTTATTGATATTATATAATTTATATTCATAAGTTATTACATAGTAATTTAAAAAAATTTAGTTAATAAATACTTCATGTAAACTATTATTATGTTATAATTATAGTATAGTAATGCTGTTAATTAATATCAATAGGTAAATTAATGCAAAGGTTATATTGTGGTAGAGTGAACATATCACACATTAATAAACAGGTAATGATTTATGGTTGGGTTAGTTGTATAAGAAATTTAGGAAAGTTAATTTTCATTGATTTACGTGATCATTATGGAATTATTCAATTATGTTGTATTCCTAAATATAAATATGTTTTTAATCAAGTAATGAAATTAAAAAATGAATTTTGTATTAAAGTTATTGGTATAGTACAAAATAAACTAAAAAATCAAAAAAAGGAAATTATTAACAATGTAGAAATACTAGTAATAGATTTAGATATAATAAATCAATCTAGCACTTTACCAATCAATATCAATAATATCGTAAGTGAAGAAAAAAGATTAAAATTTCGTTATTTAGATCTACGTAGTAAAAAAATGACTAATAATATTAAAATACGTTCTAAAGTATTCTACATTGTTAATACATTTATGACAAGAAATAATTTTTTATATATTGATACTCCGATATTAGCAAATCCATCTTATGATGGGGCTCAAGATTATGTAGTATCCAGTAAAACTAATAATAATTATCGTTATTATTTACCTCAGTCACCACAAATATTTAAGCAATTGTTAATGATATCTGGTTTTGATAAATATTATCAAATAGCAAAGTGTTTTCGTGATGAAGATTCACGGTCTGATCGTCAACCAGAATTTACACAATTAGATATAGAAGTATCGTTTATTCATACTAATGAATTAATGAAAATAATAGAGCGTTTAATTAGATACTTGTGGTATAAAATTTTAGATGTTAAGTTAGATAAATTTATTAGAATATCTTACAATGATGCAATTTGTCGTTTTGGTTCAGATAAACCAGATTTACGTAGTAATATAGAACTAGCAAATCTAACTAAATTATTTACAAGTGCCAATAATAATTATAATGAAATATATAATTTTAATTTAAATAGTATTATTGCAATAAGTATAAACAATATAAATATTAGTAATGAAGATATTGATAAATATATTAAATACATTAACTCACATAATATTAAGATGTCTTTTTGGATAAAAATTAATGTTAAATTTAATAAATTAAATTTAGAAGGGTCAGCAATAAAAATATTTGATTATAAATTTATACTAAAAATTTTAGATTTTCTTAAAAATATTAATTATGGTACTATTTTTTTTGTAATAGATGATTTCTATAAAGCTACTAATACTTTAGGTAAATTAAGGTTAAAAATTAATTCAGATTATAACTTAAATCATGTTAAATGGGCTCCTTTATGGATTACTGATTTTCCTTTATTTAAAATAAAAAATAATATATTATCCTCTATGCATCATCCATTTACTGCCCCTAAATGTACAGATATTAATTATATTACTAAGCACCCAAAAGCAATAATAGCTAATTCATATGATATTGTTATAAATGGTTGTGAAATTGGTAGTGGTTCAGTACGCATTAATAATTATAAAATGCAAAAAGTAATTTTTAATATATTAGGTATTAGTAAATATAAACAGAATAAATATTTTGGTACATTATTAAATGCATTAAAGTACGGTGCTCCTCCACATTCTGGTTTAGCTATAGGTTTAGATCGTTTACTAATGTTGTTAACTAATTCTAGCAGTATAAAAGATGTTATCGCTTTTCCTAAATTAACATCAAAGATAATGAATATAATTAATACATAAAATAGATTAATTAAAATGGTTAGCAATATTAGTAATATAAATATGTTAAATAATACAAATGGAATTATTTTAGGTATAGATCCTGGTCTTAATATTACTGGTTATGGTTTAATAAAATTTGATAATTTTAATATTAATTATTTATATGGTGGTTATATCTATTGTGGCAAATTATATCATTTATATGATAAATTAAAGTTAATATATAATACTATACATAATATTACTAATCAATTTTTACCTAATTATATTGTAATAGAAAAAATATTTGTGTCAAAAAATGCTGATACAGCAATTAAATTAGGTCATGCCAGGGGGGTAGCTATTGCCGCTGTAGTAAACTTTAATATACCATTATTTGAGTATACTGCTAAACAGGTAAAAAAATTTATTGTTGGTAAGGGTTCAGCAAATAAATTACAAGTAAAATATACTATATGTAAATTATTAAATCTAAAAATTAGTTTAAAATTAGATGTAACTGATGCATTAGCTATTGCCGTTACACATTGTTACAATATTAAAAATCTAGATAAAATAACCAATAATTAGTGATTTACTGATTATTTTATAGATGTTTAATACATTAATGAAAATTATTTATTACTATAAAATTTAGTTTAATATACTACTTAAAAAGTATACTAACATTAATTAATATATTATTATTTATAATTAGTTTGTTACTAATAATATAATAAATATATTAATTAAAGTTTCTACTATATTACATGAAATTATACCGTTTAATTACTATTGTTACACTATTAATATTGTTACTACAATTAATGAATTCTTATAATTACTTAAGATTTACTAAGCGATTAAGTAATTTATTGCTACTAGAATCTATTGAGAATTCTAATTTTTTAAAAAATTTAAAATATAAATATAATGATATTAATACTCGATATTTATTTTACATTAATAAAATTAATATTGTTAAAAATACAAAATTATTTAAACAATTTCTTAAGACTAATAGTTTATATATAATTAATCATATTTTATTAATATTAAATATAGTAAATTATTATATATATAATTTTTTGGATAAGTTATATAGTATTGTTATTTATTTTAATCATACTACTTTTTCTAATATAGAAAAATTTTTTTCTAAAAATATAAACTTTTATTATAAAGTACTTGTAGGTTATGTAAATGGTAACTTTTTTTCTAGTGCACATCTTATAGGATTAACTGATAATGATATTAAAATTATTAAATCAGCTTTAAAGTGGCGTATAAATCTTAATAAACTAAAAAATGGTGATCAATTTTCTGTATTAATTAAAATAAACAATCTTTCTAATAAAAGATGTAAATATAGTCAATTAGTTGGTATTAGAATTAATACTAATGGTAGAGATTTTTATGCTTTTAGAGCATGTGATGGTGAATTTTATAATTTAAAAGCTGTAAGATTAGTTAATAATTCTATATTATATCCTACTAATAAAAAATTTCGTATTTCATCTAAATTTAGTCTTAATAGATTTAATCCAATTACTAAAATTATTAAACCCCACAGAGGAGTAGATTTTGCTATGCCAAAAGGAACTCCTATATTTTCAGTTAGTGATGGTAAAGTTATTAGTAGTAAAATTGATAAAGCTGCAGGAAAATACATTACTATTAATCACAATAATCAATATATTACGAGATATATGCATTTAGATAAGTTGTTAGTTAAATCAGGACAGTTTGTTAAATATGGTGACTGTATAGCTTTATCAGGAAATACTGGTTATTCTACTGGTCCACATTTACATTTCGAAGTTTGGGTTAATAATCATGCAGTGAATCCACTTACTATTAAATTACCATATACAATTAAATTAGTTGGAGTTAATAAATTAAAATATATAAAAATGGTCAATTTTTTATTACCTAAATTAAAATTTAATTAAAAATTTATTTATTACACTAAATAATATTTTATATAAATATGAAATACTAGTTTTAATGAAATTATTATATTATTATAACTTTGTGTAATTTATTATTAAATTTAATTAATTAGTAAGGAATAGTGTTGACATGTTTCGTATTATTATATTCTTAATTACTAATATAGCAGTACTGGTAATATTTAGTTCAGTACTATATATTTTAGGTATTAATATATATACAATATATAATTTATTAATATTAGCTACTATATTTGGATTTAGTGGTTCTTTAATATCTTTATATATGTCAAAATATATTGCATTAAAGTTGATAGATGGTGAAATCATTAAAATACCAAAAAATGATATTGAGTATTGGTTATTGGAAACAATAAATAAACAATCAAAAATATTAAATATTAATAATCCTGAATTAGTTGTTTATAATTCTTCTGATCTAAATGCTTTTACTACTGGTGCTAATCGTAAATCATCATTATTAGCAATTAGTACTGCATTAATAAATAATATGAATAAAAATGAAATAAAAGCTGTAATAGCTCATGAAATGAGTCATATAGTTAATGGAGATATGGTTACTATGACTTTAATACAAGGTGTTACTAATACTTTTGTTATATTTTTATCTAGAATTTTTGCACAATTATTTTCTAATATTAATTTAGATGAAAATAATAAAAATGATAATCAGACTGTATATTTTATTGCTTCTTTAATATTAGAATTAATATTTGGTATATTAGCTAATATAATTGTTCTTTGGTTTTCTAGAAAAAGAGAATTCTATGCTGATGCTGGTGCAGCTAAGCTAGTTGGTATAGAAAATATGGTTACTGCATTAAATAAATTAAAAATGAATTATAATAAACTTAATATTGATAATTCTATTAGTTCTTTTTGTATTAATGGTAAGTATAGTTATAATTTTAATGAATTATTTATGTCTCATCCTACTTTAGAAAAAAGAATTCAAGCTTTAGTAAATAGAACTTATTTAAATTAAAATAGTTGTAAAATTATTAAAACTAATTATATTAGTTTATACTATTGATATATTAAAATATTTTAATGTATATTAATTTATAATTACTAGTAGATTTATAGAAACTAATTTGTGTTAAAATGTACTTTATAATAAATTGTTTTTATCATATACTACTACATGTTGTTTAATATTTTTTAAGGAAAGTAAAATATGGCAAAAATTACGGGTCAAGTAAAATGGTTTAATGAATCTAAAGGTTTTGGTTTTATTACTCCATCAGATGGTAGTAAAGATGTGTTTGTACATTTTTCAGCAATTCAAGGTAATGGTTTTAAGACTTTATCTGAAGGACAAAATGTAGAATTTGAAATTCAAGATGGTCAGAAAGGACCATCAGCAATTAATGTTACTACAATATAATTATTTTTTAAATTTGATAGTACATAAATAATATGATGCAACCACTAATATTATATTATATTAATAATATGATAGGTGGTTGTATTGTTTATAATACTATATAGATTAATAGTTTATATTTTAAATACATTTGATTTAAAAATCATTAAAATTTATACAAAAATATTATTTAATTACAATTAACGATAATTTTTTATAATTAAATAAATTAAGTATTAAATATATAAATACTATTTATAATTTATCGATTAATATGTATGTTTAAAAATAATAAGTATTCATTATTAGCTAATACTTTAGCTACTACTGGTATAGTATACGGTGATATTGGAACCAGCCCACTGTATACTTTAAAAGAATGTTTTAATAATCAATATGGCATTAATATTGATTATATTGCTGTATTTGGTTTTTTATCAATTATTTTTTGGTTGTTAATTATAATAGTTTCTATTAAATATTTATTGTTTGTTATGAAAGCTAATGATGCTGGTGAAGGAGGTATTTTAACCCTAACTTTATTATCTACTAGAAACATTAATAGTAAATGTACTAATATATTAATAATATTAGGATTATTAGGTGGTAGTTTTTTTTACGGAGAAACTATTATTACTCCGGCTATTTCTATAGTATCTGCTACTGAAGGATTACAAATTATTGCTCCATTTTTTAGAAAATTTATTACTCTAATAGCTATTGTTATATTAACTATATTATTTATATGTCAAAAATATGGTACTACTAATATTAGTAAATTATTTACTCCAATTATGATAACTTGGTTTCTAATAATAGGAATTTTAGGTATTATTGAAATTATTAAATTTCCAGAAATACTTACTGCATGTAATCCTAAATGGGCTTTTATATTTATAAAAAAATATCACAATATTTCTTTATTTGTTTTAAGCACAGTAATTTTATCTATTACTGGAGTTGAAGCATTATATGCTGATATGGGGCATTTTGGTATATTACCAATTCGTTTGGCTTGGTTTTTTTTGGTATTACCAACACTAATATTAAATTATTTTGGACAAGGAGCTTTAGTTTTATCTAATATAAAATATGTTAGTAATCCATTTTTTTTTCTTGCTCCTAACTGGGCTATATTACCATTATTAATTATAAGTACTATGGCAACTGTTATTGCATCTCAAGCAGTAATATCTGGAATTTTTTCCTTAACAAAGCAGGCAATAAATTTAAATTATTTACCTTCTATGAAAATTATATACACATCTAAGATAAAGTCTGGTCAAATATACATTCCACTGATTAATTGGTTATTATATATAATAGTATTGATAGTTATAGTAGCATTTGAGCATTCTAGTAATTTAGCAGCAGCTTATGGTATTACAGTAACTAGTGCTATGGTATTAACTAGCATATTACTATATATAGTAATTATATATTACTGGCGTTGGAATATATATATAGCAACATTATTATTAATAACCTTTTTGGGTTTGGATGTTATGATGTTTACTATAAATATATTAAAAACTTTATCTGGTGGATGGTTAACTATATTAATTAGTTTAATAATTTTTACTATTATGATCATATGGAGATACGAAAAACTAAATTTATTTCATCAAGTCAACAAATATGGTAATTCTTTGAGTGCCTTTATTATTTCTCTTGAAAAATATCCACCGATTATAGTATCTGGTACTGCTGTATTTATATCTTATGCTATAAATAACATTCCTATTGCATTATTAGAAAATTTAAAACATAATAAAATTATCCATACTAGAACAATTTTATTAAATATTAAGGTAAAAGATACACCATTAGTACATAATATAAGACGTGTAAATGTGGAACAATTATCGCCAACTTTTTGGCGAGTTATTGCTTGTTATGGTTTTAAGGAAATTCCTAATATGGAAGAAATATTTGATAGATGTAAAGTTGATGGATTATTTTGTCAAATGCAAGAAATATCTTTTTTTATATCATATGAATCATTAATTTTAAACCGTAAATCTTGGTATTCTAAAATTAGTGGTAAACTATTTACAATATTGTATCATAACTCAACAAAGATATCTGATCAATATTTAATACCAACAAATAGAGTAGTGAAATTAGGTACACAAATAGAAATCTAAACCATAATTATTTTTATAACAAATCAACTTGACATAACAAAAAAACAGTGTACG
>JAOBJS010000005.1 GCA_025728375.1 Candidatus Lightella neohaematopini | reverse complement strand
ACGCTCTTCCGATCTCCTTTAGTGGTAATTGAAGTACATATGATTAAATTAATTTATAATAATTATTAATTTTTTAATAAAAATACTAGTTTAATTAAAAATTTTTATTTTAAATAATTTTATATTCCTTAAAATAATATAATATCTTTATCTAATTATCTATACTAAGTATAGTATATAATTATTTATTACAATTAAATATAATTATAATAATATTAGTTTGTTTTTAATAAACAACTAAAGTACTATAAAATATTGTAATTAAAATTTATTATTCGTACTGATATTGTGAATAATTGTAATTAAATATTATAATTTTATATAGTATTATAGTTAATACTAATTTATTTATTAATTTTGAAAAAACAATTAGATACTATCTACTTAGTCTAATAAATTTAAATACTTTTAAATAGGTAAAAATTTTAATTTTTAGTTCAAATTAAATTTTGTTGGTTTTATTTGTAATTTTAATATAAAATTTATTAATTAAGTTAATATAATTAAATTATCTTAGCAAACATGTTAATATATAAGTAAAATTAATTTGTTAGAACAATATTGAATTAAATAGTTAAAGTAAAGTAGTATTAATTAAATAATAGTATTATTTTAAATAATTGAAAGGTAATTTTATGATGTTAGAACATACTTTATCGATTATTAAGCCTAATGCAATTAACAAAAATGTTATTGGAGATATTATTAAACGTTTTGAAGATAATAAATTATTTATAGTTGGATTAAAAATGTTAAAATTAAGTTTTCATCAAGTATTATTTATATATGATGAACATAAAAATAAATTATTCTTTGATGATTTATTACAATTTATGATTTCTAATCCAGTAGTATTATTAGTTTTAGAAGGTTATAATGCTGTTGATCGTAATAGATTAATTATTGGTCACACTAATCCTGTACATGCAACCCATGGTACAATTAGAAAAGATTATGCTGATAATATTACAGAAAATGCAATACATGGATCTGCTTCAAAAGAAGTAGCTAAAAAAGAAATATATTATTTTTTTAAAAAAGATGAAATATATAAAAAAATATATTAATTTAAATATTAGTATGTTTATATTCAAATATTAGTTTAACTAAACAATAATATATAAAATATTTAATTTTTGAGTAGTTAATGAGTAAGATTTTTATTAAAAGAAGAAAATCTAATTGTATTTATGTTGGTAACGTTCCAATTGGTGGTGATTATCCTATTTCAGTACAATCTATGACTAATACTAATACTATTAATGTTGAACAAACAATTAATCAAATTAATACATTAAGATTTAATGGAGCAGATATTATACGTATATCGATTCCTAATATGGATGCTGCTGAATCATTTAAAAAAATTAGATCTAGTACTAAAAATATACCATTGGTAGCAGATATACATTTTGATTATCGAATTGCTTTAAAAGTAGCAGAATATGGTGTTGATTGTATACGTATTAATCCAGGTAATATTGGTAATATTAGAAGAATTAAAACATTAATAGATTGTGCTAAATATTATAATATTCCTATAAGGATTGGCGTTAATTCTGGTTCACTAAAGCATGAATCTAAAAATAAATATAATAAAACTATTTCAGCAGAAGCATTATTTGAATCAGTTATGAGGCAAGTCAATATTTTTGATAAATTAAATTTTAATTATTTTAAAGTTAGTGTTAAATCATCCGATGTATTAACTACTATTAAAGCTTACCAGTTGGTAGCAAAATCAATTGATCAACCATTACATGTTGGAGTTACTGAAACAGGTACTACACGTATTGGTATTACTAAGTCAGCAATTGGAATTGGATTATTATTAATGATGGGTATAGGTGATACTATAAGAGTATCTCTTACTACTAATCCGATAGAAGAAGTAAAAGTAGCATTTGATATTTTAAGATCATTACATTTACGTTATCGGGGCATAAATTTTATTACTTGTCCAACATGTGCTAGACAGGAATTTGATGTAATTAATACTACTAATAACTTAGAAAAAAAATTACAGGATATTATTACACCAATTAATATATCTATTATTGGTTGTATAGTTAATGGATTAGGAGAAGCTTTAAGATCAGATATTGGAGTAGTAGGAGGAAGAAAAAATAGTAGTTTGTACATTAATGGAATAAGACAACCTAATAAGATAAAAAATGATAATATTGTTGATTGTTTAGAATTAGTAGTGCGCAGTAAAACTAATACTTATATAAAATAATCTATATGAAAATTGTTAATTCAGTTAAGGGTATGCATGATCTATTGCCTAAAGATAGTATTATTTGGCAACAAGTTGAATATGTAATAAAAAATACTTTATTAAATTATGGATATAGAGAAATTCGCTTTCCTATAGTTGAAAAAACTAAATTATTTAATCGAGCTATTGGATATAATAATCTAGTTATAAATAAAGAAATGTATAATTTCTATGATCGTAATGGTTGTAGTTTATCATTAAGACCTGAGGGTACTGCTAGTTGTATAAGAGCTATTATTGAACATGGTTTACTATATAATAAACAAAGATTATGGTATCATGGTCCTATGTTTCGTTATGAAAAACCACAAATGGGTAGATTTAGACAATTTCATCAGATTGGTATAGAAGTGTTTGGTTATTCTGATGTTTGTATTGATATTGAATTAATTTTGTTAATATCTAGGATATGGAAGTTATTAGGATTAAGTAAATATTTATCACTAGAAATTAATTCTCTTGGTTGTTTAAAGACACGTAAGAGATATTATAAAGAACTAATTACGTTTTTTCAAAAAAATAAATTACTAAATAATATCCATAATAGTATTATTAATAATCCTATGAGATTATTAGAGAAATATAAAACTTTATCGATATTAAAACAAGCTCCACTTATTACAAATTATTTAGATAATGAATCACATAATAGATTTTTAAATCTACAAAAATCTTTAAATAACATGAATATATCTTATAATATTAATCCATATTTAGTTAGAGGATTAGATTATTATAATGATACAGTATTTGAGTGGACTACTAGTAATTTAGGATCACAAAATACTATTTGTGGTGGTGGTAGATATGATTTATTAGTGAGTAACTTTAATTATAATCATTCTATTCCTGCTATTGGGTGCGCGATTGGTTTGGAACGTTTAATTATTTTAATTAATAAAAATAATATATTATCAAAAGATAAATTTTTAATCGATGTATTTTTAGTGAACGTAAATAATAAGTTAAAAAATTCAATAATTAGTCTGTCTGAATATTTACGAGATTCAATACCATCATTAAAATTGGTTGTTGATTTTTATTGCAATAAAATAAGTAAATATCGTAAGCAAGCATACCAATTAAAAACTAAAATATTAATAATTATGGGAGATAATGCATTATTATCTGATCAATTAATATTAGAAAACTTAGTTATTAATAAAAAAGAAATAATTAAAAAGTCTTATATTTTATCTAAATTATTATTAATATTATTTAATAATAACTAATGATTTTTTAATTAGATCATAAAAAAATCCTATTTATAATATTAAAATGATTATTAAATATAATACGAATGTATTTGTATTAATAAAATATTTTATATTAATAGTAATTATTTTAATATTTAGTAGTTGTACAATGAATAGTAAACATAATAAATATTATTATTTAAATAACTGTAGTTATTCCATCAAATGGAAAAAATTTTTTTCTTATAACAAAAATATTTTAGATATCATTAGCAATGATAAACGCATTATTATAGCTAAGTATAATGGAGTAATTCAAGTAATAGATATTAACGGTAGAAAAATTTGGAGTAAAAACTTTTTTTATTGTATACATCATAAATTATTAAGTAATTTAAAATTAATTAAAATGTATTTAATTAATGATAATATTTATTTATTTACTAATAAAGCAGAGATTTATACAATCAATGTAAATTATGGTATTTTAATGTGGTATACGACTACTATTATGCCTATTACATCTAAATTATTATTAGTTAATCACTTACTAATAATATGTAGCAATAATATACTACAAGCTATTAATGAAAATAATGGTACTACTAAATGGATAACAAGTATTTATACTAATATAGTATCATCGAATAATATTATTGCTCCAGTAGCTTTTTTTGGAATAGTTGTTGTTTTTAGCAATAATGGTGTTATTAGTGCTATATCTCTAGATCAAGGTAATATAATCTGGCAAACATATATTGCAATTACTAAAGATAAATTAATAAATATGATTTGTAATCAAGTTGAACCAATAATTATAAATAATATAATTTATAGTATTGATATTAATAATCATTTAGTGGCATTAAATTTATATTCTGGAAGAATATTATGGTTTGTTAAAATTTATGTAGTAAGTAATTTACTATATTATAATAATCATATTTATTGTATTGACAATCAATATAATTTAATATCAGTAAATATGTTTAATGGTAGTGTTGTTTGGTTACAAAAAAAAATAAATTTATATCATACGACTATGTTTTTAATGTATAAAAATTATTTAATAGTTGGTAATTCTTGTGGTTTTATTTATATTTTTAATATATCAAAAAATCGTGTGGTGTATTACGTAAAAACAAAAAATTTTAATATTAATAGAATATTATTACTTAAAAAAAATAATTTTCTTATACTATCTAATAATCAAATAATTAGTATTGTTATTAATTTTAAATATTAAAATAATTTAATTTTAAATTGTTATATATGATAACTTTAATAGGTCGTAGTAATGTTGGTAAGTCTACATTATTTAATATTTTAATAAATAAAAAATTGTCATTAGTTAATAACTATTCAGGTTTTACTAGTGATTATATTTGTGGTTATACCAAAATTAATAATGTTACTACTATGATAGTGGATACTGGAGGTATATATAATACCAATGATATTAATAGTTTAGAATATAAAATTACGCAACAATCAATATCTTTATTAAGATATACTACAATAATTTTATTTATTGTTGATGGGACGGTAGAAATAACTAATGATGATATTTATATTGCTAAAATAATTAAGCCTCTTAAAAAAGAGGTAGTAATAGTAGTTAATAAAATTGATATTAATAATAATGATACTATGGTAAATAAATTTTATTCTTTGGGTGTAAGTAGTATATTATGTAGAATATCTGCTATTAATAAAAATATACAACAATTACTGTCATTATTAGTGTTAATGTCTAATAGATATAGGAATAAATTTACAACACATATAAATACTAATGATAATGTTAATAAAATTAAAATATTTATCTTTGGGCAATCTAATGTTGGTAAATCTACATTAGTAAATAAATTATTAAATAAATATCGTGTATTAGTATCTGGTGAATCAGGAACAACAAGAAATAATATTACTAGCAATATTGTATATAATAATTATAATTATGAAATTACTGATAGTGTAGGAGTAAATAAAAATAATTTTTTTTTTAGAAATAAAAAATGTTTAAATACTACTACTAATATAACCAAAACCTTACTTAATTGTATTAAGTATACAAATATAATATTATATGTTATATGTTTAATAGATAAAAAAATTAGTCATTATGATTTATCTTTAATTGGATTAATAATAAAAAAAAGTACACCAATAGTAATTATTATTAATAAATGTGATCTTTATTATAAAGATTTAAATGAAATTAAATCTAATGTTATTAATCAATTAAGTTTTGTTAAGTTTATTAAAATTATATTTATTTCTGCGTTATATGATCAACAGTTTAATAATTTATTTAATCTTATTAACAAAATTAATAAATTAAATAATTTAAAATTTAAAACAAAATACATCAATGATATATTATATAATGCAGTTAAAAATTATCCACCAATTTACAAAAATAGATTAGTAAAATTAAAATATGCTTATATCAGTAATTATAATCCCATTATTATTAACATACATGGCACACGTGTGCTTTATCTAAAAAGATCTTATAAAAGATATTTAATAAATTATTTTCAACATAATCTAAATATTCTTGGATCTCCTATTCATATTAAGATTATTGATAATAAATAAAGTATGTTATGATAACAAAATTAATTTTAATTTATTTTCCCAACTTTGATAAAAATCATATTTTCTAAACATTATTTTTAGTAATTTTAATGCTAAAGATACTGAAGTTGATGCTCCTGGAGAAGCTCCTAATACGGCTGTTAGTGAATGATTTGATGAATAAACTATTTCATTTCCAAATATTAATTCGTTATGATTATTACTATTACTTTTCATGATTTGAACTCGTTGTCCAGCATTAACAATATTCCAATCATTAGGATTAACTTTAGGGTAATAATATTTTAATAAATTAATTTTATTAGATTTTGACATTAAAGATTGATTTAGTAAATATCTTATTAAATGAATATTATTTATTCCAGTTTTTAAAATTAATTTAATATTATTTATTTTAATTGATTTAAACCAATCAAGATAAGAACCATTTCTAAGAAATTTAGTACTTAATATAGCAAATGGACCAAATAGTAAAAATTTTTTTCCATTAATTATTCTTGTATCCATGTGTGGGGTTGATATAGGAATATAATTATTTATAGTTGTGCCATATACTTTAGCCCAATGTTGATTAATAATATTGCAATTTGTACTTAATAAAAATTGACTACTAATGGGAAAACCTGCATAATTATTTTTATTTATTATATTTGCTTTTTGTAGTAAAAGTAATGTAGCTCCCCCACAACCAATAAATACATATTTAGTAGGAGTTATGTAAGTATAATTAAAGCTATTATTTTTAATATAAATATCCCAATAATAGTTTTTATTAATAATATTAATTACATCATGTTTTAAATGTAAGTGAAAATTATTTTTTTTTCTTAAAAAAGTTAATATTTGTTTAGTAATTTCACTAAAATTAACATCAGTTCCATTTATTATTTTTGTCGCAGCAACTTTTTGTGATTTATTTCTACCATCCATTATTAATGGAATCCATTTACTTAATTCATTAAATTTATCAGAATATTGCATGTTATTAAATGATGTATATTTAACTAGCTTATTAAATCTTTTATATAAAAAATTAGCGTTGTTATTACCTATAACAAAACTAATATGTGGTATATTATGAATTACATTATGATAATTTAATATATTATTCTTAGCTAAGAATGACCAAAATTTTATTGATATATTAAATAATTTATTAATCTTTAATGCATTTAAAATATTAACATCATTATTAGGTAACTTAGGAGTGTAGTTTAATTCACAATAACCAGCATGTCCTGTACCAGAATTATGCCATACATTTGTACTTTCACAAGCTACATTAGGTAATTTTTCGTACATATGTATTACCCATTCTGGTTCTAATATATGAATTAACATAGCTAGCGATGTACTAATAATACCACTACCTACTAATACTATATCCACTAATTTTGACATTTTTATAAATATATTTTAATTATAATTATTTAATTTCATATAAAAATTAATATATCATTACAATTACATTATGTTATTATAATAAAAAATCATTACTATTTTATAGTATACTAATATAATAAATTTAACTAGAGATATGAAAAATAATAATTGTATCGTTATACTTGATTTTAATTCACAATATACTATGTTGATATTTAAAATATTAAGAAAATTAAAAGTATATTGTGAAGTGTATAATTATAATGA
The DNA here is from genome assembly GCA_025728375.1 of Candidatus Lightella neohaematopini. Classification (GTDB taxonomy): domain Bacteria; phylum Pseudomonadota; class Gammaproteobacteria; order Enterobacterales; family Enterobacteriaceae; genus Lightella; species Lightella neohaematopini_C. The sequence goes on along the minus strand of JAOBJS010000005.1, from coordinate 19,655 downwards.
TATATCTATGGATAAAATATATAATATTAATCCTAGTGGTATTATTTTATCTGGTAGTTCGCATAGCGTGTTAAATAATGGGCCAATGTTATCTAGTAAAATTTTACATATTAATGTACCAATACTAGGAATATGTTATGGTATGCAACTTATAGTAAAAATGTTAGGAGGTATTGTAGAAAATATTGTTAGCTGTCGAGAATTTGGATTATCTCGTATTATAGTTAAAAAATATAGTAATTTAACAAATAATATTTATGATAGAATTAGTAATAATGGTTGTATATTTTTAGATGTTTGGATGAGTCATAATGATGTAGTTACTAAAATTCCAAATAATTTTATTGTCGTTGCTGGTAATGATAAATGTCATAATGCTATTATTGCAAATGAAAAAGATAAAATATATGGATTACAGTTTCATCCTGAAGTATCACATACTAAATGTGGTATTAATTTAATTAAAAGATTTGTATTTAATATATGTAACTGTGTTCCAAATTGGAATATTAATAGTATTAATACTACTATTATTAATAGTATTAATAACTTAGTGAAAAGTAATGATAAAGTAATTTTAGGACTATCTGGAGGAATAGATTCATTAGTAACAGCTATTATAATAAATAATATTATTGGAAAAAGATTAATTTGTATATTTATTGATAATGGTTTACTTAGATTAAATGAATATAAATTAGTAGCAAAATTAAGTAAGAATTTTAATTTAAACACGATTTTTATTAATGCAAAAAATAAGTTCTTTAATGCTTTATCTAACGTCAGCGATGCAGAAGAAAAACGTAAAATTATTGGAAAAGTATTTATTGATATATTTTTAGAGCAAGCTAATAATTTTAGTAATGTCAAATGGCTTGCTCAAGGTACAATCTATTCAGATATTATTGAATCTAGAAATAAGATAAAATCTCATCATAATGTTAGTGGCTTACCAAATAATATTAATCTAAAATTATTAGAACCGATAAAAAAATTATTTAAGGATGAAGTACGTGAATTAGGACTAAAAATGAATGTGCCGCATAATATTTTATATCGCTATCCATTTCCAGGTCCTGGATTAGCTATACGTATTATAGGGGAAGTAAAGGCTAATTTATGTAAGTTGCTAAGATTGGCAGATAGTATATTTATTGAAGAATTGAAAAATAATAATTTCTATTATAGAATCGATCAGGCATTTACTATATTATTACCAGTTAAATCAGTTGGTATTATAGGTGATTGTCGTAGACATGATTTAGTATTAGCTTTACGCGCAATAAATACTAGTAATTTTATGACAGCTAAGTGGGTAAAAATTCCTTATAATTTATTACATAAAATATCTAACAGAATTATCAATGAAATTCATGAAATATCACGAGTAGTATATGATATTTCTGATAAGCCACCATCTACCATAGAATGGGAATAAATTAACTAATTTTTTTAATATACTTAATTAAATTAATTAATGAGTATGAATAACCAGTTTCGTTATCATACCAAGATATTAATTTACAAATTTTGTTTTTTACAACACTATTTTTTACATCAAAAATAGATACTAAGATACTTCCTTTAATATCTACGGAAGTAACATCATCATTTATATAACCTAAAATATTTTTTAAATTAGTACTAGACTCCTGATAAATAATATTATAAACATCTTTATAAGATATATTACTATCTAATAATATATTTATATCAGCTAGTGATACTTGAGGAGTAGGAACACGAAATGATACTCCATGTACTTTATCTGCTAATTCTGGTATAATCTTACTTGTTGTTTGTACAACATTAGTAAAGGAAGGAATGATATTTTGTAATACACTTCTACCATCACAAAAACTTTTATACGAATAACCATCAATGATATTTTGACTAGCAGTAGCTGAATTTATAGTAGTTATCATTATCTGTTTTATATTAAAGTTATCATTTACTAATTTTAGTAGCGGTATAACACAATGAGATGTACAAGAAGAATTTGATATAACTTTATTATTCTTGTTATATAACATATTATTTACCCCCATTATAAACATAGGGGTATCATCTTTAGGAGGACTAGTAATAATTACATTATCTGCACCAGATGTTATATGTTTATAAGCATCTTTTTGAGTTAAGAATAATCCAGTAGATTCTATAACAAAATCAATGTCATATTTATACCAAGGTATTTCTGATGGGTTAGAGTGTTGGTAACAAAAAATATTATTATTATTAATACTTAAAATATTATTACTAATAATTTTAATATTATTTTTGAATAAGCCATGGTTAGAATCATATTTAATTGCATATGCAATATGATTAATATCTACTATATCATTAATTAGTATAACTTTTATATTATTTATATTTTGCAATAAACGAAATAATGTTCTACCAATTCTACCAAATCCATTAATACCAATTCTAATATTACTCATACTTTTAACTAAATAAAAACTAACCTAATTAATACTAATATAATTAATTATACTATATTATAGAATAGTTATATTGTAAACACACAGCATAATATTTTTTGTTAATTTTTATATCATTGTTTGTAACAACACTATTTTTAATAATATAATCTGATAAATATCTTGTCATAGTTTTTGTAAATATATCATATATACTGTTAGATAGTATATTAATTAAACTAATGTTATCATTAACAAACCATTTTAATTGAAACTGTTTTATTTTTGCTAAACTAGCTGCTTTATTAATAGCATCATCAAAATCTCCTATTTGATCTACTAATCCATACTTCATAGCATCACATCCACACCATACACGTCCTTGACTGATATTATTAATTACATTTAGTGATTTATGTCTAGATTTAGCTACTAAATTAATAAACTTATTATATATAAATTGTGTATTAATTCTTATTAATTTAACTACTTCTAATGGTAATTTTTTATTTATTGATATATCAGCTAATGGAGAATTTGATACACCATCTTTATGTATTCCAATATAATCTAACAAATTTTCTGTAGTATTAATTACACTAAAAACACCAATAGATCCAGTTATAGTACTAGAATCAGCAATAATATAATCAGCAGCTGTAGATATCCAATAACCACCAGAAGCATCAATATTTCCCATAGAGACAACAATTGGTTTACTAGTAGTAGTATGTACTCGTTCTAATGCAGCTCTAATTAATTCTGATATATAAACGCTACCTCCAGGACTATTTATTCTTAATAGTATTGATTTTACATTATCATCTAAGCGAGCACAATTAATATATTTAATTATATTATTATAAGATGATATTTTATCGTCAATTAAAATATTATTAATAAAAATTATCGCAATTTTATTATTAGTTTTTATTGTCTCGTTATTTATATAATAATTATATATACTAATATAGTTATAAGTTTTATTTTTTTCATTATAACCAAAAATATTAATCATTAATTTTTCGAATTTGCTATACGATAAAATATCGTCTACTAATTTATGTTTTAATGCAAATTTAGATAAATTATTATCTTTTTCTAATTCTAATATGGTACTAAATATACTAGGATATATTTGTTTTTTACTAACATGTCTATTACTTGCTATATCTTTTAAATAAATATTCCAAATATTATCAATTAAATTTTTATTAATATTTTTGGTATTGCTTGACATATTATCTCTAAAAAATGGTTCTACAGCTGATTTATATTTACCTACTCTAAATATGTAACTGTTAATTTTTATTTTGCTAAGTAATGATTTATAATAGTAATTATTTACAGAAATACCATGAATACTAACAAAACCTCCATTAATTAAATAAATTTTATTAGCAAAACTAGCTAGATAATACTGTATTTGATTATAATTATTACCAATTGCATATATTGGTTTTCCTACACTAGAAAATTCTTTCAAAATCTTACCTAAATATCTTAAAGATACTAAATCAACATTAACTAAATTATCTAAATCCAATATTAAACCACTAATATTATTATCTTGTTTTGCTTTACGTATAATATTTGTAATATCATACAGAGAATTTATTTTTTTACTATTAAAAATAACATTCTTAACAATATTATAATTACTGGTATTTATTGGTTTATCAATAATATCTCCTTGTAAATTAACAACTAGTGCTCCTTTGTATTTACTTAAAAATAAATTATTAGTATTACAATATATTATTATTCCAATAACAATTAAAAATAAGATAAGAACGTTATATAAAAAATTTCTAATAAAACTCAATATATTCCAAATAATTTTAATAGGTAAAACAAATATTAATTTCAATATATACATATCTTAATTATTGTTAATTTATATTTAAAAGTCAGAATTAATGAATAATATTATATATTAAATAATTTAGTTAAAGTAGTTATTTGCAAAAAAATGGTGGGGGAAGGATTCGAACCTTCGAAGTCAAAGACGACAGATTTACAGTCTGCTCCCTTTAGCCACTCGGGAACCCCACCATACATACAATATAATAAAATTTACTATACAATAACTTAGATTATAAATATTAAAAATATTTTGTAAATATAAAGTTAATTATTTTTATCTTTTTTTTGATTAATATATTATTTAATTCTATAGTAATGGACTAAGAAGATAAAATAGCTTTTCTATAATACGTTTCCAGAATGGTCTATTTATCCATTCTGATGTTTTAATCAAAAAGGAATTTGTCATATATGTTTTCTGTATTTTTAGTAATTGTTTATTAAATTTACTATCATCAATAATTAATATTAATTCTGAATTTAATTTTAAACTTCTAATATCCAAATTTACTGTACCTACTATACTAATAGTATTATCAATAATTATACTTTTAGTATGTAAAAAACCACCTTTGAATTGATTAATTTTTACTCCAGCATCTAACAATTCTGTAAAAAATACTCTACTTGCCCAATTTACTAAAATAGAATCACTTTTAATTGGTATAATAATATCTACTTTTACTCCTCTATTAGCTGCATTACAAATTGCTTTTAGAAGATCATTGCTTGGTATGAGATAAGGTGTTGTTATAACTAATTTTTTACGGGCTGCATAAATAGAAGTTACTAATACTTGATTAATAATATTCTTAGAAAGAATTAAATTAGAAGATATTACCTGAACTATAGCACTATTATATAATATATCTGAAATATTTTTTGGAAATGATGGTAAAATTAATTCATTTGTTTCTATTTTCCATTCGCAAGAAAATATTATACTCATAATGTTAGCTATACATCCTTCCATTCTGACCATAATGTCAACTAACTTACCTAGATTAGATTTATAATAATTAGGATCTATCATATTCATACTACCAGTATAAGTAATATTATTATCAATAATAATTACTTTTTTGTGCTGACGAATATCTATTCTGTTAATAAAAATATGAAGAATACTAATTTTAAAAGCTTCTACTACAATAATACCAGCTGTACGTAATTTTTTATGATAATTACTACGAAAAAATTTTAAACTACCAACTGAATCTAAAATTATTCTACAACTAACTCCTCTTTTAGCTGCTATAATTAATGCTTGTATTACCTTTTTTATTAATCCATCGGTGTTCCATATATAAAAAATAATATCTATATTACTTTTAGCTAAATTAATATCGTTTATAATACTTATTATAGTATCATTACTATCAGTAAATAATTTTATTTTTTTTACTTTAACTTCATTTACTCTATATTGATATTTATATAATTGAAATAGAGATTTTGCTGTTTTACTACTATTGTTACCTAAGTATTTTCTATACTTATTATTAAATTTATTAAGCCAATAATATACTGGTGTTGATAACTTTTTTCCTCTATTAATTTTTATTTTACTAATATTAATTTCACCAAATAATAAATATATAATTATACCAATAATTGGTAATATATGAATTATCATTATCCAAGCTATAGTAGAAGATACATCATGATTATATAATATAATTCTTATGGAAATAAGAATTATAAATATCCAGTATATTATAATTAAAAACCAATTTTTTATAATAAAAATTATCATATCAAATTATTTATATAATATCTTAAAAAGACTAATATACATAATTTTATAGATAAGTATACATAGCACACAGAGATAAGATATGATTAATTTACTACACTAAAATAGTAAAAATATTATTTATTTAGGAATAAATATAATCTAAATATATAGATAATTAATATTGATAATAATAAATTATTTACACTGCTTAGTATTATATTAGTGGTTAGTGGAGTAATAAAAAATAACTTAGTTATTATTACTAATAATATCATCTTTACTATAAGCCATAAAAGTATTATTGGATATACTAGTTTAAAATTATTTAAACTAAAAATTATACTGTTATACATTGATTTACTTATACTAATTTGATTAATGAATAATATTATTGGAGAAAAACTTAATAATATTGTTAATATAATGCCAGGTATAACTAATAATAATAGTCCAAATTGTATAACTATAGTTAATAAAAAAATTAAAATAGATAATTTCGGTAGTTTTTTTGTTAGAAAAAAAATTAATATTTTTATTATTTGTTCTTTTCTAGTATACTTTAAAGTGTCTATTATTATTAAAATACCACTTACTATAAAAATATTATTTATTAAAATAGTTATAGTATTAATAATAGATACTTTTAAAATTAAATGTTGTTGTTCTGAAGATAATTGCTGTATAAATTGACTCAAATTCAAGTTACCATGTTCAACAATAATATTATTTAGTAATAATTTTTCATTAAAGGAAATTAAAATATGATTAACTAATGTACTAAGTATTGACACTATTAGTACTAACATCATAATATTATAAAATTGATTACGTATAAAATTGATTACATCAAAATAAATATTACGTAATATGTTGATTGACATTAATATTCCTAATATTAATTATTACTCGTAAACATAATAAGGTTTTATTACCAATAAAACAGTAGTTATTTTGTATATTATATATAAAAACATACTACTTAAGTAGAATTTTATTATATTTTTAATTATATTAACTAATAAAATTAAAGCTTAATTTTAAATTATTTATAAAATTATAACATATGACCCATCTTATTTGCTTTAGTGTCTAAATAATGAGCATTATTTATATTACGTCCTACAATAAGTGGTACTCTTTCAGTAATACTAATTCCAAATTTTAATAAAATTTCTATTTTTTTTGGATTATTAGTAAGTAATTTTATTTTTTTTATTCCAAGTAATTTTAATATATCAGCACACAAAGAAAAATCTCTTTCATCAGCAGCAAAACCTAATTTATTGTTAGCTTCTACAGTATCAGCACCATCATCTTGCAAAGAATATGCACGAATTTTATTAATTAAACCAATATTTCTTCCTTCTTGTCTATGATATATTAATATTCCATTACCTTCTTTAACAATTTGAATAATTGCAGATTTTAATTGAAAACCACAATCGCATCTTAAACTAAATAACGCGTCTCCAGTTAAACATTCTGAATGAATTCTGGTTAGTATTGAGTCATGTTTAATATTACCATAAATTAATGCTATATGATTTTTTTTAGTTAAAACTTCTTCAAACCCAAATAATAAAAAATTACCCCATTGTGTTGGTAGTTTAGATTTTGCTTCAAGTTTAACTTTCATACTCTTCCCCAAAAAAAACAATATAACATACAAGTTTACTACAATAAATAGTATTATATAGTGCTTAACTATTAGATTATTATATATAAATAAAAGATTTTAATAATAATTAAAATTTTAAGTTAATTAAATAAAACAAATTACAAAATAGTCATTCTATGATATTTTGCTCTATTAATAATCGGATACTATTATATAATTTTTAAATAAAAAATTATTATTGTATTTATACGTAATTCAATCTATATTTGTTAATAAGATACTTTTAATATATAAAAAGATATATATTTTATAATAACACAAATTTATTTAAGTTAATTAGTCAATATGTTATTAATTTATATAAAAAATAGTAATTTTAGGTAATTACTTTATAATTAATTTTAGTAAGATGTAATATATAAAGTATTTTATTATGTTCCGATTAATATTATGTTTAGTATTATTAGCATGGTTTATGTATTTACATTACTTATTTTTAAATATTCATAGAATGTGATTTTGTATATATTTTAATAAAAAAATAATATTATAAAATAAAATTATTATTGATTTAATAATATAATTTATTTGTTAATTAAGTTAGTTTAATTTAATTAATATGACTAATATAATAAAAAAAAATAGATATCCATATATTATTATAATAATGGGTCCAACTGCTTCTGGTAAAAGTAAGTTTGTAATTAAATTAAGAAATTATATTCCTGTAGATATTATTAGTGTTGATTCAACCTTAATATATAAAGGAATGGATATAGGGACTGCAAAACCACCAAAAAAAATATTAGATAAAGTACCTCATAAATTAATTAATATATGTAATCCTGATGAATTATATTCAGTTGGCAATTTTTATTATGATGCTACTAAAGCAATAAATTGTATATTAAGAAATAATCGTATACCATTACTTGTTGGTGGTAGTATGTTTTATTTTAAAACATTAATTAATGGACTTCCATTATTACCAAAAAGTAATTTATTTTTAAGAAGACATATTAATAATTTGATAAAAAATTTTGGTTTTAAACTAGTAAATTATTTATTTAATAAAGTTAATTTTACTATTACTAATAATATTAGCAATAATGATATTCAAAGATTAACCCGTTCTATAGAAGTATTTTTACTGTCTAAAAAAACTATTTATGAGTTAACTAATAAGCAAAAATTAGTAAAATTACCTTATAAAACATATAAATTTTGCTTAATGCCAGATAATAAATTTATATTAAATAAACGTATTAAATATCGTTTCTATAAAATGTTATCTTCAGGTTTTGAAAATGAAGTAAACACATTATTCATCAATAATAAATTAAAATTTGATATGCCATCTTCTAGGTGTATTGGGTATAAACAAATGCTATTATATATTATTGGTAAGATTAGCTATCAAGATATGATTAAACAATCAATAATTGCTACTCAGCAATTAGCTAAAAAACAAATTAATTGGATTAATAATAGTTATACTAATATATATTGGTTAGATAGCAATAATTATGATAAGTCAATTAAAGATTTAATTAAAATTATTTCTTACTAAAATAAATTCTAATTAGTGTAACTACGTAAATTTATATAAAAGTATACGGAGTTATTATGTTTTTAAAAAATATTTTAAAAAAAAATTACAATAATAATTTTTGGAATAAAAATGATCAAAAATGGAAAAGAAGAAATAATTATGAAAAAGAACCTCCAAATTTAGACGAAATATTTATTAATTTTTTTAGAAAAATAAATAAAATTTTTAATTTAAAACCAATTAAAAAATCTATTAGTAATAAGTTTTTAATTTTATTTGTAATATTGTGTATTACTGTATGGTTTTTTAGTGGTTTTTATACTATTAAAGAAGCTGAAAGAGGATTAATTTTACGTCTAGGTAAGTTTAATCATATTGTTTATCCAGGATTAAATTGGAAACCAACATTTATAGATAAATTAATTACTATTAATGTAGAATCAGTTAAAGAATTAGTAGCATCAGGTATTATGTTAACAGCAGATGAAAATGTGGTTCGTGTCGAAATGAATGTGCAGTATAAAATTACTAATCCAAAACTATATTTATTTAGTGTTGTTAACGCAGATGATAGCTTAAAACAAGCTACAGATAGTGCTTTACGTGAAGTAATTGGAAAATATGATATGGATCGTATTTTAACTGAGGGAAGAACATTAATACGTAATGATACTTATAAAACTATCGAAAATACTATTAAACCATACAATATGGGTATTACTGTACTAGATGTAAATTTTCAAACAGCTCGTCCGCCAGAAGAAGTAAAAGAAGCTTTTGATGACGCTATTGCTGCTAGAGAAAATGAACAACAATATATTCGTGAAGCAGAAGCTTATGCTAATGAAGTACAACCTCATGCTTATGGACAAGCACAAAGAATACTTGAAGAGGGACGATCTTACAGTATAAAAAAAATATTAACAGCTCAGGGAGAAGTATTAAAATTTAATAAACTTTTATCTGAATATAAATCTTTTCCTGAAATTACAAAAAAAAGATTATATTTAGACACTTTAGAAAGAATCTTTGAAAACACAAAAAAAGTATTAGTAAGTAATACTAATAATAATATATTATTGTCATTAAATAAAATTTTTGATATAGAACACAATATTAAATATAATAATTCGCATCTTAATAGCAAAACAAATAAAAAATAATATAAAATAGTAAACTAATAGATAAAAGATATTATATTCATATAAATAAAATGTACAAAAGTATTATTATTGTTACATTGTTGTTAATAACATTTATTTATACATCATTGTTCTTTGTACAAGAAGGACAAAACGGAATAGTTTTGCGTTTCGGTAAAGTTGTTCGCACTAATAATAATAATCCATTAGTCTATAATCCTGGAATACATTGGAAAATACCATTTATTGAAGATGTAAAAGTTATAGATACAAGAATTAATACTACAGAGAATCAAGCTGATCGTTTTGTAACTATGGAAAAAAAGGATTTAATTATTGATTCTTATATTAAGTGGCGTGTTAATAATTTAAGTAGATATTATCTATCTACTGGAGGAAATATTACACAAGCAGAAATTTTAATAAAAAGAAAATTTTCTGATCGTTTACGATCAGAATTAGGTAAATTAGACGTAAGAAGTATAGTAACTGATTTCAGAAACAAATTAATGAATAATGTAAAAAATTCATTAAATTACGGAGTAACAGACAATACATATGACACAAAAATAATAAAAGTTAATAATAGTAGTATGAGTATGTTAGGTATAAAAATTATTGATGTAAGAATAAAACAGATTAATTTACCTATAGAAGTGTTTGATGCTATATATAAACGTATGAGAGCTGAAAGGGAATCCGTTGCGCGTAGACATAGATCGCAAGGTAAAGAAGAGGCAGAAAAAATACGAGCTATTGCTGATTATCAAGTAACTCGTATTATTTCAGAAGCAAAAAAACAATCATCTATAATTAAAGGTATCGCTGATGCTAAAATAATAAAAATATATGCTCAATCTTTTAGTAGAGATCCAGATTTTTATAATTTTATAAAAAGATTAAAAATATATAGAAATAGTTTTAAAAATAATAAAAATATAATGATTTTAAATAGTCAAGATAATTTTTTTAAATTTATTAATGAATTTAAGTAATATTATAAGCTAATTTTACATAAAAAATTTAAATATTAAATGTATGTTATTTACGGTATCAATACTATTCAGACTTTACTAAATTATAATTATAAATATTTTAATAATGTTTTAATTTCTAAAAAAAATAATGAAAGAATTAGAGTTATTATTAATAAGTTAAACTTTTTTAAAATACAAATAAGTTTTGTTAATGAAAAACTAATAAATAAAATAGTTGGTAATGTTGTACATCAAGGAATATTAGCTTACATAAATAAAAATAAATATGTTAATAGGTTATTTTTAACTAATCTTATAAATACAAAAAATAAGTTATTATTAATATTAATTTTAGATAATGTTACTGATCCTCACAATTTAGGATCATGTTTAAGATCAGCTTATTCTGCTAATGTTGACTTAGTAATTATACCTAAGTATAATTCTGCAAAACTTAATAGTACTGTTTATAAAGTATCTAGTGGCGCTGCTAATATTATACCAATACTAAAAATTAGTAATTTGAATAGTATAATAAAAATATTAAAAAATAAAGGTATTAAAATTATAGGTACTGATGATAAATCAAAAAATATACTTTATAAAAGTAATTTAAATAAATCTTTAGCATTAGTTATTGGTTCAGAAAATCATGGTATACGTAGTTCAATATATTATGATTGTGACGAAATAATTAATATTCCTGCTAGTAATAGTATGACATCGATAAATTTATCTGTTGCTACTGGAATAATACTATTTGAAGTAGTTAGGCAACGTAATTTGTTTTAATTGGTTAATTGTTAATTAGTTAATAACTTTAATTATAAAAATATTTAAAATACTAAGATAGTTTATTTTACTTGGAAGGTTTTATGCGTAATTATGAAATAATGATATTAATTAATAATACAAATAATAAAGTAGATGAAGTAATTGATTTTTACAAAAATATTATAATTAGTAGTAATGGTAACATTAATAAAATAGAAAATTATGGTATTAGATCGTTATCTTATAATATTAATAAATTCAAGAAAGCTTATTATGTTGTTATGAATATTGCAGTGCCAATTGATATAATAAAAAAAATAGAAAATTATTTAAAGTTTAATAATAATATTATTCGTAGTTTAATTACTAAAATAAAATAATAATTTATTGTAATAATATATTAAAAATGTTATGTTACAATTAAATAATTAATTTTCTAATAATTTTATATTACTTAATTTAAAATGTTTAATAATAATAAACAGAAATTATTTTTAACAAAAGATTATATTAATCAAATAAATTATAAAAACGTAGATATTTTAAAAAATTATGTTAGCGAAAGTGGAAAAATTATTCCTAGCAGGATTACTGGAGTTAGCGCAAAACAACAAAGGATAATATCACGTGCTATTAAGCGAGCTAGGTATTTGTCACTTATGCCATATATTGATCATCATTAAATTAATAGATGTATTGTGATTAAGTTATGATAGTTATATTGTTGTGTAAAATTAATAAACTAGGTAATATTGGTGATAAGGTGGTAGTAAAAAATGGTTACGCCAGAAATTTTTTATTACCTAATAAAAAAGCTTTAGTTGCTAATAAAGATAATTTGTTACTATTCAATAATAAAAAAATTCAAATAGAACAAGAATTAGCTTATCATAAATCTAAAATATTAGATAAAATTAATAAAATTAAAGAATTAAATAGTATTACTATATTAGTAAAAGTTGGTAAAAACAATAGGATTTTTGGATCTATTAATAGTAATCATATAGTTAAGTACATGAAAAATCATGGAATATATCTAAAAAATAAAGAAATTAGTTTACCAATAAAAAGTATAAGAAAACTTGGTAATTATAATGTAATTATTTCGGTAGAAAAAGAATTAACAGTTCAGATTGCTCTTAAAATAGAGAGTTGTAAATGATATTTTAACTATTGTCTTTGTATTTTACTCTATTTAGAGCTTTTTTCATTTCTTTTTTTGCTTCTTCTTTATTACCCCAACCATAAATTTTTGTCCATTTTTTTGATTCTAATTTTTTATAATTTTCAAAAAAATAAGTAATTTTTGATTTTAGAGATTTTGATATATCGTCAATATCAATAATATTGTTATAATCATTGCAAATTTTATTGCTAGGTACCATAATTAATTTTACATCCTTACCTGATTCATCAATAGTTTTTAATAAACCTAATGGTCTACATAATATTACTGTACCAATATTTAAAGGATATGGAGTAATTACTAATGCATCAATTGGATCTCCATCTAATGATAAAGTATTGTTAATATATCCATAATTACATGGATAAAAAACTGGACTAGGTATAAATCTATCTACAAAAATTAAATTATTATTTTTATTAATTTCATACTTTATAGGATTAGAATTATATGAAATTTCGATAATTACATATGTTTCTTCAGGAAAACTATTGCTAATTTGTAATTTGTTAAAATTCATTTATTATCCTTAGTTTTAATTTTTATTAGAATTTTAATAATCTTGTTTTATTACAATATGTATTAAATTTTTTAGTGCTTGTTTATTATATGATGGTGTTAAACAATCTAAGTATGATATAGCTTTTTTTGCTTTTACTAAAACTAAATTTTTTATATAATTAATAGAGTTACATTGATTTATTGCGTTAACGACTTTTATAATTAGTTTACTATTATTTTTTTTGATAATTTGTTTTATTAATTTAGTATGATATGAATTACCATAACACATTACATGTAACAATGGTAAAGTTAATCTACCGTTACGTAAATCATTTCCTATTTTTTCTTCTATAATTTTTTTATTCGGTATGTAATCAATTAGATCATCCATAATTTGGAATATAATACCTAAATATCTTCCATAATAACGTAATGATTTTTCTTGACATTTACTTGCTCCAGCTAATATTGCTGAAATTTGTGAAGATACTTCAAATAAACAAGCTGTTTTTCTATATATTATACGCATATATCTTTCCATAGAAAGATTAGGATTCTTTTTGTTTATTAGTTGCATAATTTCACCTTCAACAATATTATTAACGGCATATGATATTAATTTTAATATTTTTAGTGAATTTATTGTAGTCATCATTTTAAATGAACGAGTATAAATAAAATCACCTATTAAGATACTAGCAGCATTACCAAATACCACATTTGTGGTAGTTCTTCCTCTACGTAATATTGATTTATCAATAACATCATCATGTAATAAAGTTGCATTATGTATAAATTCAATTATAGCAGCAATAGTTACATGATGTTTCATGTTATTATATTTTAAAGCATAAGCTATTAGTATAATTAATATCGGTCTAATTTGTTTTCCACCACTATTAATTATGTAATTACTAATTTGATTAACTAAATTAACTTTAGAGTGTAGTTGTTTTATAATTTTATTATTTACTGCCTTCATATCTTTAGCAGTTAATTTAATAATATTTTTAAAATTCATTACTATAATTTAAATTTATGCTATGAATAATATTTTAAAATAAATATTTTTAATTATATATTAATAATTATAAAAAAACATTATTAATATCTTATATTATTAACAATGTAATATAATTAAGTTAAGTTATATAAATTTTATTAAAAAATTTGGAGTTTTTATGTATGTATTATTTAGTAGTGGAAGTAAGCAATATTTAGTTAGTAAGGGAGATGTTATTGCTATTGAAAAAATTGATAAATTAATTGGCACAACTATTAAAATAAGTCATATTTTAATGTATTGCAAAAATAATATTTGTAAATTTGGTAATCCATATATCAAAAATATTTCTATAATAGCAAAAATAATTAATCATAGTCGTAATAAAAAAATAAAAATTGTTAAATTTATTCGTAGAAAACATTACCGTAGAAATTATGGTCATAGACAATGGTTTACACAAATAAAAATTATTGATATTTTATTGTAATAATAATACATAAAGATATTTATTAAAGTTAAAGGGTAATAATAATGGCACATAAAAAAGCTGGTGGTTCTACTAGAAATGGTCGTGATTCTTCAGGAAAAAGATTAGGTATTAAATGTTTTGGTGGACAAATAGTTTTAGCTGGTAATATTATATTACGTCAAAGAGGTACTACTTTTCATCCCGGTAATTATGTTGGTATGGGTAAAGATTATACTTTATTTGCTTTAACTAAAGGACAAGTTTGTTTTACTAAAGGTAGAAAAAACAAACATAAATTAGTTTATTTAATACCAAAATAAAACTAAACTAATATTTTTATATATTTATTCACAATATAATTATTAAATATGAGATTCATTGATGAAGCTACTATCGTAGTAAAAGCTGGTAATGGTGGTGATGGATGTATTAGTTTTCGTAGAGAAAAGTATATACCTCGTGGTGGTCCTAATGGAGGTAATGGTGGTTATGGTGGTAATATCATTATAGTAGCTGATAAAAATAAAAATAATCTTTTAGATTTTCATTTTAAAAAAAAATTTATAGCGAGCAATGGTCATCATGGTAAAGGATCTAATTGTACTGGTAAAAATGGTAAAGATAAAATTATTACTGTTCCAATAGGAACTAGAATATTAGATATAAATAATAATTTAATAATAGATATATTATTTAATAAACAAAGCGTTATAATAGCTAAAGGCGGATCACCAGGATTTGGTAACGCGTATTTTAAATCTTCTATAAATAGAACTCCTAGAATTAGTACTAATGGTAGCATTGGTGAAGAGCGAATAATTAAATTAGAATTAATTTTATTAGCTGATGTTGGTCTTATAGGATTACCTAATTCTGGTAAATCATCTTTATTATGTGCTATATCTTCAGCAAAATCAAAAATAGCAAATTATCCTTTTACAACTTTAATACCTAAACTTGGTGTGGTAAAAACAAATAACATTAGTTTTGTTGTAGCTGATATTCCAGGAATCATTTATGGAGCTTCTAATGGTACTGGTTTAGGTATAAATTTTTTGAAGCATGTAAAAAGATGTACTATATTGTTGCATATAGTTGATTTGACAGATAAAAATTTATTAAATAGTATTAATATTGTTCAAAACGAAATGTATTGTTACGATAAACAATTAGTAAATAAACCATTTTGGCTAGTATTTAATAAGATTGATTTAGTGTCAAAAATTAAATTGCATAATATTATATATAATATAATTAAAAATATTAATTATCATATAAATTATTATATTATTTCTGCAATTAATAAAAATGGACTAAATAGATTATGTTATGATTTAGCAAAATTTATAACACATTATAAAAAATTTAATAAATCATACAAATAATTAATAAATTAATTTTAGCATGTTTTTGTTAACTTGTTATTTTAATTAATATTTTATAACTTATTGATTGATGATTGTATATAATTAGTATAGGAGAATTATTTGTGAATAAAGTTCCTATGACAATAAATGGTATTGTTAAATTAAAAAATGAATTAAATTATTTAAAAAATGTACGTAGACCAGATATAATTAAGGCAATATCTGATGCTAGATCTCATGGTGACTTGAAAGAAAATGCTGAATATCATGCGGCAAAAGAACAACAAGTATTTTGTGAAAAAAGAATATATGAAATAGAATTAAAGTTAGCTAATGCTTATGTCATTGATGTAACTAAAGTAATTAACAATAATTGTGTTATTTTTGGTGCTACTGTTAGCTTAAGAAATATTAAAACTAATGAAAATCAAAAATATTGTATTGTTGGAGATGATGAGGCTAATATAAAAGATAATTTGATCTCTATACATTCACCAATAGCAAGAAGTATTATAAGTAGAAAAGTATCTGATATAGTTATTGTAAATACACCAAGAGGTAAAATAAAATATGAGATCATTAAAATAGAATATTTATAATTATTTAATAAAAATTTTATATTTATAATATGATTAATAAATTTTATTTTAATATTATATGATTAATAATTGGTTAAAAATTAATTTTAGTGATTTTTTTACTAAAACAGCAAAACGAAATAAATTACGAGCAAGATCTTGGTTTAAATTAGATGAGATAAATCGTAAATATAATATACTCAAACCTAATATTAATGTAATAGATTTAGGTTCTTCTCCAGGTGGTTGGTCGCAATACGCTATTAATAAAATCAAACCTAGTGGTAAAATTATTGCTTGTGATATTTTATCTATGTATCCTATTAATGGTGTTGAATTTATACAAGGAGATTTTTGTAATAACAAAATATTTTATAAATTAATAAAAATAGGAAGAAATAATGTACAGTTAATACTATCCGATGCTTCACCAAACATTAGTGGTATATCTCTAATAGATAATAAAAATTTTTATAATTTATTAATTAAAGTAATATTATTATGTAGAAAGGTATTAACAAAAAATGGTAATCTGGTTATGAAAATTTTTTATAACGAGGAAATACATAGATATATAAAGATAATTAGTTTATTATTTGCTTACGTAAAAATTAATAAGCCAATTGCTTCTAGATCAAAATCAAAAGAAGTATATATTATAGCGATAAAATATAAATTTTAGTTAATAAAATGAAACTAATTTTTTAAAAATATTAGATGAGGCTAGTTTCTTGAACGATATGATAAAAAATTTAGTAATTTGGTTGATTGTTGCTATTATACTAATATCGATATTTCAAAATTTTGGTTTTAATGACTCTAATAATCGTAGAGTTGATTACTCCACTTTTATATATGACATAAATCAAGATCAAATTAGAGAAGTTCATATTAATGGTAGAGAAATTATTGTTATTAAAAAAGATAGCAACCAATACATTACTTATATCCCAATAAATGATTCTAAATTATTAGACATTATGTTAAATAAAAATATTAAAATTATAGGAGAACCACCAGAAGAACCTAGTTTATTGACGTCTATATTTATTTCTTGGTTTCCTATGATATTATTAATCGGTGTATGGATATTTTTTATGAGGCAAATGCAAGGAGGTGGAAAAGGAGCAATATCATTTGGAAAAAGTAAAGCGAGAATGTTAACTGATGACCAAGTAAAAACAACTTTTGCAGATGTTGCTGGTTGTGATGAAGCGAAAGAAGAAGTTAGTGAACTAGTTGATTATCTACGTGAACCTAATAGATTTCAAAAATTAGGTGGGAAAATGCCTAAAGGGGTTTTAATGGTTGGTCCTCCAGGAACTGGTAAAACTTTGCTAGCTAAAGCTATTGCTGGTGAAGCTAAAGTACCATTTTTTACTATATCTGGTTCTGACTTTGTTGAAATGTTTGTTGGGGTTGGAGCTTCTCGAGTGAGAGATATGTTTGATCAAGCTAAAAAATCTTCACCATGTATTATATTTATTGATGAGATAGATGCAGTTGGACGTCAAAGAGGCACTGGTCTTGGTGGAGGTCATGATGAAAGAGAACAAACACTAAATCAAATGTTAGTAGAAATGGATGGTTTTGATGGAAACGATAGTATAATAGTTATTGCAGCTACTAATAGACCTGACGTATTAGATCCAGCATTGCTACGTCCTGGTAGATTTGATAGACAAATAGTAGTTGGATTACCAGATATTAGAGGTAGAGAACAAATATTAATTGTTCATATGCGCAGAGTACCATTATCTTCAGATGTTAATGTATCTCTTATTGCACGAGGTACCCCTGGTTTTTCTGGAGCAGATTTAGCTAATTTAGTTAATGAAGCTGCTTTATTTGCAGCTAGAAGAAATAAAAGAGTAGTATCTATGCTAGAATTTGAAAAAGCTAAAGATAAAATTATTATGGGTTCTGAACGCAGATCAATGGTTATGACAGAAATCCAAAAGGAATCAACAGCTTATCATGAAGCAGGACATGCTATTATTGGTCGTTTAGTACCAGAACATGATCCAGTACATAAAGTTACTATTATTCCTAGAGGTAGAGCTTTAGGAGTAACATTTTTTTTACCAGAAAATGATACTATTAATGCTAGTAAACAAAAATTAGAAAGCCAAATTTCTACATTATATGGTGGTAGATTAGCAGAAGAAATTATTTATGGAGTTAATATGGTATCTACTGGAGCAGCAAATGATATTAAAATAGCAACATCTATAGCTAGAAATATGGTTACTCAATGGGGATTTTCGAATAAATTAGGACCATTATTATATGCTGAAGAAGAAGGAGAAATATTTTTAGGAAGATCAGTAGCAAAAATTAAACATATGTCCGATGAAACGGCGCGTATTATTGATCAAGAAGTAAAATTATTAATAGAACATAATTATAATAGAGCATATAAATTATTATTAGATAATATTGATATATTACA
>JAOBJS010000004.1 GCA_025728375.1 Candidatus Lightella neohaematopini | reverse complement strand
CCTTCTTACCCACACCCTAAATTAATGCCAGATTTTTGGCAATTTCCTACAGTATCTATGGGATTAGGAGCAATTAGTGGTATTTATCAAGCTAAATTTCTTAAATATTTACAAAATAGATCAATTAAAGATACCAGTAAACAAACTGTATATGTATTTTTAGGTGATGGAGAAATGGATGAACCAGAATCCAAAGGTGCTATTAATATAGCAGTTAGAGAAAAATTAGATAATTTAATTTTTATTATTAATTGTAATTTACAAAGACTAGATGGCCCGGTAATTGGTAATGGAAAAATTATCAACGAGTTATCTAATATGTTTACTGGAGCTGGCTGGGAAGTAATTAAAGTAATTTGGGGTAGTAATTGGGATACGTTACTTAATAAAGATTATACTGGAAAATTAATTCAATTAATGAATGAGACATTAGATGGTGATTATCAAACACTAAGATCAAAAGATGGAGCTTATATAAGAAAATATTTTTTTGGTAAATATCCAGAAACTAAATTATTAGTAAAAAATATGACTGATAATGAAATTTGGCAATTAATTAGAGGAGGACATGATACAAAGAAAATTTATGCAGCTTTATCTTTAGCTAAAAATATTGTTGACAAACCTGTAGTAATTTTATTACATACTATTAAAGGTTATGGACTTGGTAAACCAATTGAAAGTGCTAATATTGCACATCAAGTCAAATATATTGACTCACAATCATTAGATAAGATTAAAAAAAAGTTAAATTTAAATGATTTAATTACTAGTAATACAGAGTTATTACCATATATTAAGTTTAGTAAAGATTCTGCTGAATATCGCTATTTGCATAACAAACGTAAGAATTTGTATGGTTATTTACCGTCTAGATTAAAAAATTTTACTGAACCTTTAATTTTACCTACATTAAATGATTTTCATCAATTATTAATAACACAAACAACAAAATTATCTACTACTACTGCTTTTGTAAAAATACTTAATATTTTATTAAAAAATAAAGCTATAGGTAGTAGAATTGTACCAATAATTGCTGATGAAGCGCGTACTTTTGGTATGGAAAGTTTATTCAAAAAAGTTGGCATATATAATTCACAAGGACAAAAATATACAGCACAAGACAAAGATTATATCACTACTTATCATGAACATAAAAATGGACAAATTATACAAGAAGGTATTAGTGAATTGGGAGCAGCATCTTCATGGTTAGCAGCTGCTACTTCATATAGTAATAATAATTTACCTATGATTCCATTTTATATTTATTATTCTATTTTTGGGTTTCAACGTATTGGTGATTTATGTTGGGCTGCTGGTGATCAACAAGCAAGAGGTTTTTTAATTGGTGGTGTATCTGGTAAAACAACATTAAATGGTGAGGGATTACAACATGCAGATGGTCATAGTCATGTACAGTCTTTAGTAATACCAAATTGTTTATCTTATGATCCAGCATATTCTTATGAATTAGCAGTAATTATTCATAATGGGTTAATTAGAATGTACGGTAAAAAACAAGAAAATATTTACTACTATATAACAATTTTAAATGAAGATTATATAATGCCTAGCATTATAGATGGAATAGAATACAGTATATGTAAAGGTATTTACAAATTAGAAACATTAAGTAGTAATAATAATATTGGTGCAATACAATTAATGGGTTCTGGAGCATTATTAAGATATGTACGTAAAGCGGCAAAAATTTTATTACAAGATTACAATATCAGTGTTGATGTATATAGCGTAACTTCATTTACTGAATTAGCTAGAGATGGTCAAGATTGTTATAGATGGAACAAGTTACATCCTAAAGAAAAACCAAAAATTCCATTTTTAAATAAGATAATAAATAATAATCCAGTAGTTATAGTTACTGATTATATGAAAATTTTAGCTGAACAAATACGTCAATTTATTCCTAATAAACATGTTTGTATACTTGGTACTGATGGTTTTGGTCGTTCTGACAGTAGAAAAAAATTACGTGATTATTTTGAAATAGATACTAGTTATATAATAGTATCAGCACTATATGAATTAGCTTTATGTAATATTATTGATATGAATATGGTACAACAGGCTATAAATAGATTTAATATTAATGCAAATAAGATTAACCCCCGTTTAATATAAGTTAATAAAAATTTTTAATAAATTATTATGAATTTAGAAATTAGATTACCAAATGTAGGTATGGACAGAGTAGAAGTTATTGAATTATTAGTAAAAGTTGGAGATTATATAAATATTAATCAAACATTATTAGTAGTAGAGGTTGGTAAGGCTATGGTAGAAGTACCATCACAAATTAGTGGTACTGTACAAGATATAAAAGTTAAAGTAAATGATAAAATTACTACTAATTGTTTATTAATGTTAGTAAAAGCTAATCATGATATATTAACTACTAATAACAATAATATGATAAAAAATTATTATATTTATGCTAGTCCAATAATAAGAAGATTAGCATACAAATTAAATATTAATTTAAAAAATATTGTTGGTACTGGGCGAAACGGGAGAATTTTAAGATGTGATATTGATAAGTTTATGCAACAAATAAATCATAAAACTTCTGATGTATCAGAATCTATAGTAAAACAATATAGTAAATATGGTAATGTAAAATTAATTAAGTTAAAACATGATAAAGTTTCTACAATCAAACAACTAAGTAATAGTTGGAAAAATATTCCTCATGTTACTCAATTTGATGAGGTTGATATTACTAATATTGAAGAATTTCGTAAAAATTATAATAATAAATTAATTAATCAAAATATACCAATTAAAATTACTTTATTAACTATTTTTATTAAAATTATTTCAGTTGCGTTACAAGAATTTCCTTATTTTAATAGCGTTTTAATTGATAATAAAGAACTTTTACTAAAAAAATATATTAACATAGGTATAGTTGTAGCAACTAATACTGGATTAATAGTACCGGTACTACATAATGTAAATAATAAGAATATTTTAACTGTGTCGTATGAATTAGATACATTATTAATAAAAATTAGAAATAATAAATTAGAATTATCTAACACAAAAGGTAGTAATTTTACTATTTCTAATTTAGGTAATAATAGTAGTACTACTATGTTTACTCCATTGGTTAATTTTCCAGAAGTAGCTATACTTGGATTATCCAAAGCTCGTATTATGCCTATTTGGAACGGTAATAATTTTGTACCAAAATTAATGTTACCATTATCATTATCATATGATCATCGTGTTATAAATGGACTTGATAGTGTAAATTTTATTAATTTTATAAAAGAATTAGTGTTAGATATACGTAATTTAGTTACTTAATAATTAAAATTTAATACAATATAAGTTTTATATAGGAAATAAAATGTCTAATAAAATTAGTGTTGATGTTGTTATATTAGGTGCTGGACCTGGTGGTTATTCAGCTGCTATTAGGTGTTCTTATTTTAATTTAAAAACATTATTAGTTGATAAGTATAATTCTATTGGTGGTACATGTTTACATTTTGGTTGTATTCCTTCAAAAACATTACTAAATATAGTTAAATCAATAAAGGAATTTGATACATTTAATAAATATGGTATTTTTTCTGGTAATTTAAAAGTAAATATAAAACAATTACTTTTTTGGAAGCATAATTTAATTAATAAATTATCTAATAATTTATTAAATATTATGAAAACAAATAATATTGATATTATTTATGGTATAGGTAAATTTGTCGATAGTAATAGTATAATTATTGAAGATAAACAGCATAATGAAATATTAGTTAATTTTAGATATGCAATAATTGCTACCGGATCTGTTCCAAATAATTTATTAAATATAAAATTTGATAGTAAGTATATTTGGGATTCTACTACAGCATTAAATATACCATGTATACCAAATAAATTACTAATTATAGGTGGCGGAGTTATTGGTTTAGAATTAGCTAATATTTACAATATTTTAGGATCAACAGTAGATATAGTAGAAGTTTCTGATCAAATTATATTAAATTTAGATAAAGACATGGTTGATAAATTAATGCACCAAATGGAAAGTAATACACTATTTTTTAAACTAAATACTAAGATATCCAATATAGAAATAAAAAATTCTCAAGTAATAGTACAACAAATAAATAATAAAGAATCAAATAATATTAATTACTATGATAATGTTATTATAGCTATTGGTAGAAAACCAAATATTAGTCATTTACAACTTGAAAAAATTGGAATAGCAACCGATAATAATTATATTAAAGTAAATAATCAAATGCAAACTAATATTAATCATATTTATGCTATTGGAGATGTAATTGGAACTCCTATGTTAGCACATAAAAGTATACATAATGGCTATATTGCAGCGGAAGTAATAGCTGGAAAAAAACATTTTTTTGATCAAAAGGTTATTCCTTTAGTAATATATACTAATCCAGAACTTTGTTGGGTTGGTTACACTATCAAACAAGCAAAACATTTAAATTTAAATTTCAAAGTAGTAGATTTTAATTGGACTAATTTAGGTAAAGCTGTAGTTACTAATAATCATACTGGTTTTACTAGATTAATCTTTAATAAAGATAATAATTGTTTAATTGGTGGAGGTGTATTTGGAACAAATAGTAGTGAAATTCTTGGAGAATTAAGTCTAGCAATTGAAATGTCTTGTGAAGCAGAAGATATTACTTTAACTAGTCATGCTCATCCAACCTTATATGAGTCAATACAATTAGCCGCAGAAATTTATACAACTAATTTCTTATAAATTCTTATTTGGTAATTTTTATTCTAATATTATCAATTAATCTTATTTTACCTAACCATACTGTTGATAATATTACAATATTTGTACTATTATTATTAATATATGTTAAATATTTAGAATCTAAAATATATAATGAATCTACTATAAATCCTATTTTTTCTAATTGGTATGTTGTGGTTTTAATTAGATTAATTACATGATAAGTATTGTTTTTTAATTTATCTGCCATACTCTTTAGTGTAAGATAAAATTTATGAGCTATTTTATATTCATCTTTGCTTAACAAAGCATTACGTGAACTATATGCTAAACCATTAATTTCTCGAATAATTGGTACACTAATTATTTTTATATTATAATACATATCATGTACCATACGTTTAATTATTATTAATTGTTGAAAATCTTTTTCTCCAAAAAAAGCTAAATTTGGTTGTATCAAATTAAATAATTTACTAATAATAGTAGTAACTCCTTTATAATGATTTAAACGCTTCCTACCTTCTAAAATTTTAGATAAATACGGTACGTACATACAAGTATAATTATTAATCCCATTAGGATACATTGTCGATATTGATGGAATAAACAATATATCAACATTACAAAGCATTAACTTTTTACAATCTAATTTAATAGAACGAGGATAATTATTAAAATCATATGATTGATCAAATTGAGTAGGATTAATAAATATACTAACTATACAAATAGTATTCATTAATTTTGCTTTTTTTACTAAAGCAAGATGACCATCATGAATATTACCCATAGTTGGCACTAACGATATAACATAATTACTATCTCTAAAAGATTTTATTATTTTTTTTAAATTATCAATTGATCTAATAATCTTCATATCAAAAAATTAGTTTTTACTTATTGGAAAAATACCAGACTTAACTTCTTTAATATACTTGCTAATAGCAATATTAATACGATTATTTAAATAATTTTTAGCAAATACAGGAGTATTACTAGTAATACCTAACATATCTTGTAGTACTAATATTTGTCCATCAGTGTATACACCAGCACCTATACCAATAACTGGGATTTTTAGTTTTTCAGTAATTTTTTTAGCTAACAATTCTGGTATATGTTCTAACAGTAACATAACTACTCCAGATTCTTCTAAAAATATAGCATAATCTAATAACCTGTTTGCATCATTTTCATCGATACCTTGAATGTTATATCCACCTAAAAAATTTACATATTGTGGAGTTAAACCAATATGTCCACATATTGGGATAGAATAATTAGTTAAATATTTAACAATATCTAATGACCATTTATTAATAACTTCTAATTTTATTATGTTAGCTCCAACTCTCATTAATTTAATAGAATTATTTAATGCTTGTTCATTATTACTATAGCTCATAAAAGGTAAATCAGCTAATAATAAACAATTTGGAGCACCATTTTTTACGCAACGAACATGATATAGTATATCATTTATAGTAACAGATAAAGTAGAATTATAACCTTGTATAACCATTCCTAAAGAATCACCAACCAACATAACATTAATCCCTTGATTATACAATAATCTAGCAAAAGTTGCATCATACACAGTAAGTACTGCAAATTTTTGTTTATTTATTTTTATTTTTTTTAGATGATTAACAGTATACATATATCATTTCCTACATTTAATAAGTATTTTAAAACTAATTAATTGCTATATTTTTTTAATAATAAAATTCTTTTCTTAGATAATAATTTAATACTATTTTTAATCACTAATCCTGTTGGTAATTTTATACTATCATCTAATTCTATCATTGGATAAACAACAAACTCACGATTTAATATATCATAATGCGGAATTGTTAATTTTGACGTATTAAGTACATAATTACCAAATAATAATATATCTATATCTATTATTCTAGATGACCAACGTAAACAATTATACTGACGTCCTTGAGAGTATTCAATAATTTTTATAAAATTAAATAAACTATCTAATGATAACATAGTATTTAAAGTAACTACTAAGTTAATATAATTTGGCTGATTATAATTATTTAATGGTATACTTTCATAGTAAGAAGAATATTTTATTACTTTTGTATAAGGTAAATATTTTAATTTATTTATAGCTATATTAATTTGATTTATAGGGCAATTTAAATTACTTCCCAGAGATAACCAAACATTATTTATTTGATTTAAAATCATAGTAATTATTATTTAAATTATATATTATTAGTTTGTTTTGCTTTTAATTCAGCTAATGTTTTACAATCAATACATAGATTAGTTATTGGATTTGCCTCTAAACGTTTTATACCAATTTCTACATTACAATAATCACAAAATCCAAAATTATTTTCTTCTAATCTTTTAATAGTTTTTTGTATACTCATAATAATTTTTCTTTCTCTATTACAGTGATGTAACATCAAACTAAATTCTTCTTCCTGTGTTGCTCTATCTACAATATCTGGAAAATTAACAGATTTTTTTACTAAATTAGTACAATTTAAGTTATTTGTAATATGTTTATACCAAGCAAATAAAATAGTTTTAAAATGCATAACTTGATTTTTATTCATATATTTTTCATTAGATTTTACATTATATGGTTTTACTCCAGCAATATTTAAAATACTTAGTGATGAAGATTTAAAATTATTTTTATTCATATTATTCCTTAAATTATAAATTATAATAGTTAATTAATTAATAAATTTATATTAATTTATAAGTAGTAGTATTACTATATTAGTATAATTAGTATTATGTAAAAAATAATTTATAATTTATATTATAAATCAGTATTATAAAATAATTAGATTTTAAATTTTTAATTTATTTATTATTTTAAATAAAATTTTATGTAGATTTAATTAACAAATCAAAATTATTGTAAATTATTATTAATAATGTTATTACTTAATACATTTATAAAAAATACAATTAAATGATTAATTATTAAAATATTAACAATAAAAATATATTAATTTGTCTAGTTACGATTACTTAAATAAAAAATCTAAAAATAGTATATTACTAAAATTATTAAAAATATCATTTATTTTTTTAATATTAGTGTTGTTATACTTTTTTTATTTAAGTATTGTGATTAAAAATAGAATTTCTGGTAAAATATGGAAGTTACCAACTATAGTATATAGTAAAACTACTTATCTAATGCCTGGTATGTGTATTAACAAAAATAAAGTTATTAATATGCTAGAAAGCGTATACTATCGTAGAGTAAAATATATTACCGGTCCAGGAGAATTTTCTGTACATAATAATAATATAGAATTAATACGTAGAACATTTGATCTACCAGAAGGAACAGTAGATAGTACGCATGTACTAATATATTTTAGTAATGGTAAGATATCCAATATAAAAAATGTTAATAATCAACATGATTTTGGTTTTTTGCAATTAGATCCTAAATTAATTACTATAATTCAATCACCATATAGTGAACAAAGATTATTTATTACTAAAAATAATTTTCCTAAATTACTAATTAAAATATTATTAACTATTGAAGATAAAAATTTTTATTACCATAATGGTATTAGTGTTCATTCTATCTGTAGAGCAATATTAACTAATTTAATAGCTAAAAAAACTATACAAGGTGGTAGTACTATTACTCAACAACTAGTAAAAAATCTATTTTTAGATAATAAACGTTCATTGTGGCGTAAGTTCAATGAAATTTGTATGGCATTAATACTAGATCATTATTATAGTAAAGATTATATTTTAGAGTTATATCTAAATGAGGTATATTTAGGACAAAGTGGTGATGATCAAATTAGAGGATTTCCATTAGCTAGTTTATATTATTTTAATAGACCAATAAATGAATTGAGTATTGATCAACAAGCTATGTTAGTAGGTATGGTAAAAGGAGCATCATTATATAATCCATGGCATAATCCTGATTTAACTTTAGAGAGACGTAATTTAATACTAAAATTAATTAGTAAACAACATATATTAGATAAAGAATTATGTGATTTATTAATATCACGTCCGTTAGGTATTAATCATTATGATAATATTGCAGCAAACAAGCCTGCTTTTACTCAATTAATTAGAGAAGAAATACAAAATAAGTTACATAATAAAATATATAATTTATCTGGAGTAAAGATATTTACTACATTAGATCCTGTATCACAAAATGCTGCTGAACATGCTATAAAGTATGGTATTAATAACTTAAAATTAAATCATAATTTAAATTTGGAAGCAGCTATGGTTGTTGTAGATAGATTTAGTGGTGAAATTAGAGCAATTGTTGGAGGATCTAATCCAGAATTTGCTGGATTTAATAGAGCTATGCAAGCTAGAAGATTAATTGGTTCATTAATTAAACCAGCTATTTATTTAACAGCATTAAGTAATCCACATAAATATAATTTAAGTACTTTAATTAATGATCAACCGTTAACAATTAAACAAAATAATGGTTATTTGTGGTCACCTAAAAATTATGATAGGCGATTTCGTGGTCATGTTATGTTAATAGACGCATTAGTACAATCTTTAAATATACCTACAGTTAATTTAGGTATGAAATTAGGATTAAATAAAGTTATATCTACATTAATTACATTAGGAGTACCATATAGTAGTATTAATTATCCAATATTTCCGGCTATGTTATTAGGAGCAATTAACTTAACTCCAATTGAAGTAGCTCAAGTATTTCAAACTATAGCTAGTGGTGGTAATTATACTATGTTATCTGTTGTTCGAACTATACTATCTAATGATGGTAGTATTATATATAATAGTTTACCTAAATCAGAACATGTTGTATCTTCTCAAGCTACCTATTTAACACTATATGCTATGCAACAATCAGTGATAAGAGGTACGTCTAGTGTATTATTTTCTAAATTTCCTTCATATAATCTAGCAGCAAAAACTGGTACCTCTAACGATCTAAGAGATAGCTGGTTTGTTGGTATAGATGGTAAAGAAGTATCAGTAATCTGGATAGGACGAGATGATAATAAACCTACAACACTAACTGGTTCAAGTGGAGCGTTAACATTATATCAACATTACTTAGAAGAACAATCTCCAACAATATTAAATCTTGTTACCCCAAAAGGAATTAATTATATATCAGTTAGTTGCAATAATAGTTTATTTTGTAATAAACAACATACTTATAAAATACCTATATGGGTAAAGAATAATAATTTTATTTCATAAATTAAATAGGAATTGTAATGAGTAATTTATTATTAACAAAAATTAATGTTACTGATGCAGCAATAAAAAAAATCAAATCTATACTAAATTATAAAAATAATATTGGTTATAATTTTAGAGTACTTGTAACTAATGGAGGTTGTAGTGGACTTAAGTATGATTTTACTCTAGATAAAAATATTAATGATAATGATTATATATTGAAACAATCTAATATTTTAATTGTAATAGATAATAATAGTCTACATTATTTAAATGGAGGATCAATAGATTATGTAGAAAATATTAATAAATCTTACTTTTTTATTAGTAATATAAAATATAATAATAAATGTAATTGTGGAATGTCATTTAGTTAGAATAAATAATATATTTTTTTGATTATTATTTTATAAATTCAGTAAAATATTTTTAGTTATAATTAATAGATTATTCATATTTTTTATAGCACATTTAAATTCTACATTGGCTTTATTATCAGCATAATCTGAAACTTGTTTAATAGAAATAAATGGTATATTAAATCTATAACATACTTGAGCAATTGCAGTAGATTCCATATCAACTACAAGTGCTTTAGGAAATTTATTACGTATGTTATCTAAAATATTAATATCATTAATAAAATTATCACCACTTACCATTAAACCAAAAAAAATATTTTTTTCTTTCTTATTAGATAATTTTACTATAGATAAAATATTTTCAGGAGTATTAAATATTAATGGATGCTTTGGTATTTGCCCAATTTCATAACCAAATGCTGTTACATTAACATCATAGTAACACGTAGATTGAGAAATAACCAGATTATATTTTTTTATATAAGGTACTAAACTACCAGCTAGTCCAATATTTATTACTAAATTTGGTGAAAAACAACTTATTAAAATAGTAGTACCTAAAGATGCAGACACTTTACCTATACCAGTTTTTATTATTACTACCTTAGCAGTATTAATACTGCCACAATATATTGTGCATTTACCAATAATTTCCTTCTTAACATCAGTTAATTGTTGACGTAATAATATTATTTCCTCTTTTATAGCCCCTACAATACCAACTATCATACAAATCTTAAATTTAATTACCTAATCTTATCAAATTGTGATATTATAACTTAATTATATCTTATGAAAATAAGTATTATAAACATCTTTAATAAAACTTTTAATTTACTTATTATATATAAACTAATTTTAGTTAAAAAATTAATAGATATTTTAGTATCAATTAAAAAATATAATTTTTTTAATATTTTCATTTATTCTTTTAAACTAGAGTTAAATATTATTACATGTTAAATAAAAAGACATTTCCTGATGTTACCGCAATAGTAGCAGCAGCTGGTATTGGTAAGAGAATGAATATTAATATTCCAAAACAATATTTAACTATTGCTAATAAAACAGTATTAGAACATGTCATTGATAAGTTATTATTAATACAATGTATAAAAAATATAATAATAGTAATTAATTCTAATGATTATTATTTTAATAAGTTATCATTATCAAAAAATAATAAATTAACTATTATTCACGGAGGTATATCTAGATTCTACTCAATTATTAATGCTTTAAGATATATTAATTATGCTAAGTGGGTTCTTATCCATGATGCTGTTCGTCCTTGTTTACATCAAGGTGATCTGTATAAATTATTATTAATTACTAATTATTCTACTATAGGAGGTATTTTAGCAATCCCAGTTATTAATACTATAAAAGTAGTAGATACTAACAATAACATAAAGTTAGCTAATAATACGTTAAATCGTAGTAAATTATGGCAAGCATTAACACCCCAAATATTTAATTTTGAATTACTAAAATATTGTTTTGAACAAATACTAAAAAAAAATATATTAATTACTGATGAATCTAGTGCACTAGAATATTTTGGTTACAAACCAATTATTATTCATGGTAGATCAGATAATATTAAAATAACTAGTAAAAGTGATATTGCTTTTATTAATAATTATTTTAATAAATTTAAATGTTATTAGTATGCGTGTTGGTTATGGTTTTGATATTCACAAATTTGATAATTATGGTAATTTAACATTAGGTGGAGTAAAAATACCAATGTTTAATAAATTATTTGCTCATTCTGACGGCGATGTATTACTACATGCTATAATAGATGCTTTATTAGGAGCAGCTAATATGAATGATATTGGCACTTTATTTCCTAATAGTAATAAATTTAAGAATATAGATAGTCGAGTTATGTTAATAAATACTTGGAAACTAATAACGAATAAAAATAAATATATTATTAATAATATAGATACTACTATTATCGCACAAAAACCAAAACTATCTCAATTTTTTTATAGAATGCGGATAAACATTTCTAAAGATCTTAATTGTTCAATAGATGATATTAATCTTAAAGCAACTACAACAAATGGAGTACCATTCGTTAATGGTGTTAATGCTATAGCATGTGCAGCTATAGTATTATTAGTATAGTATAAAGATTATTATGAAAATAAATTTAGTATATTAAAATAATATATTAATTAAATACTTTATAATATTTATAATGATTAAATAGATTTCTAAATTATTATTTAACTAATAAAATAATTTATTAAATTAAATTAATAATATTAATAAATAATATTTATTTCTAAGTATTAGAAAATTATTAACGTTATTAGTATAGTAATTTTATAATTATTTAAGGAACATAATGATTACTGATGATAATAAAAAAAAAGCATTAGCAATAGCTTTAACACAGATAGAAAAACAATTTGGTAAAGGATCTATTATGCGTTTAGGTGAAGACCGATCAATGGATATTGAAACAATTTCAACTGGTTCGATATCATTAGATGTTGCGTTAGGTGGTGGTTTACCTATGGGAAGAATTATAGAAATTTATGGTCCAGAATCATCTGGTAAAACTACTTTGACTTTACAAATAATTTCTTCAGCACAAAATAATAATAAGATATGCGCTTTCATAGATGCCGAACATGCACTAGATCCAATATATGCAAAAAAATTAGGTGTTGATATAGATAACTTATTGTGTTCTCAGCCAGATACTGGTGAACAAGCATTAGAAATATGTGATGCTTTAGTAAAATCAGGAGCTGTTGATGTTATTGTAATTGACTCAGTAGCAGCATTAGCGCCAAAAGCAGAAATAGATGGGGAAATAGGTGATGCACATATAGGATTAGCTGCTCGTATGATGAGTCAAGCTATGAGAAAATTAGCTAGTAATTTAAAGCATGCAAATACATTACTAATATTTACTAATCAAATTCGTATGAAAATAGGAGCTATGTTTGGAAATACAGAAACTACTGCCGGTGGTAATGCATTAAAATTTTATGCTTCTGTTCGTTTAGATATTAGACGTATAGGTCCAGTAAAAGATGGTGAATTAGTTATCGGTAATGAAACACGTATTAAAGTAGTAAAAAACAAAATAGCAGCACCTTTTAAACAAGCTGAATTTCAAATTTTGTATGGAGCTGGTATCAATAAATTAGGGGAATTAATTGATTTTGGTCTAAAATATAAAATAATAGAAAAACAAGGTACTTGGTATCGTTATAATGGTAACAATATTGGTCAGGGTAAATTAAATGCATGTAAATTTTTGAAAGAAAATCATCATATATTAGTTCAGTTAGATAAAGAACTACGTAATATATTATTAGGTAAGCGTGAATTAGAAACAACTAAAAATAATAGTAATACAAATAAAAATTTAATGTAATTGGTATAATTAATGCATAAATCTTTTTTAGAAATTCGTCAAATATTTTTGAATTATTTTGTAAGTAAAAATCATCAATTAATGAATAGTAGTTCGTTAGTACCAAAAAATGATTCGACATTAATGTTTACTAATGCTGGAATGAATCAATTTAAAAATATTTTTCTTGGTATTGAGCAACCAAAACATATTAATATTGTTACTGCACAAAAATGTGTAAGAGCTGGTGGTAAACATAACGATTTAAATAACATTGGTTATACTAAACAACATCATACTTTTTTTGAAATG
The DNA here is from genome assembly GCA_025728375.1 of Candidatus Lightella neohaematopini. Taxonomy (GTDB): domain Bacteria; phylum Pseudomonadota; class Gammaproteobacteria; order Enterobacterales; family Enterobacteriaceae; genus Lightella; species Lightella neohaematopini_C. The sequence continues at coordinate 17,901 of JAOBJS010000004.1, read as the reverse complement.
TTAGGTAATTTTAGTTTTGGGGGATATTATAAGTTAGAAGCTATCAATTTTGCTTGGCAACTATTAACTAGTAATAAATTATTTGCAATACCAAAAAATAAATTATTAGTAACAGTTAATATACATGATACTTTCACAATACGTTGTTGGTTAAAATTAGGATTATCTAACAATCAATTAATATTAATAGGTAATAAAAAACAAAAAATTTACTACTCTAATAATTTTTGGTATATGGGTGAATTTGGTCCGTGTGGTCCATGTACGGAAATTTTTTATTATTTAGGTAATGATAATACTAATAATTATCTAAAAATATTTAATAGTAAAGAAAATAATGAAAATTTTTTAGAATTATGGAATTTAGTATTTATACAATTTAATAAACAAGACAATGATATTTTTTTACCATTGAATATTAATTCTGTTGATACAGGTATGGGTTTGGAACGTATAACTTCAGTATTACAAAATGTTAATTCCTGTTATGAAATTGATTTATTTAAATTACTGATAACTAATATTATAAAAAAACTAAAAATTAAAAATTTCTGTAATTCAGCATTATATATAATTGCTGATCATATACGTGCTTGTGTATTTATTATAGGTGATGGTGTCTTTCCAAGTAATAATGGTAGAGGTTATGTTTTAAGAAAAATTATACGTCGTGCAATAAATTTTGGAAGAAAATTAGGTATTAGGTATTTATTTTTATATAAGTTAGTAATTCCATTAATTAAAATTATGAAAGTAGAAATAAATAATTTCGTTATTTCACTAAAAAATATTATATGTATTCTTAAACAAGAAGAACAACAATATAATAATACTATAAATAAAGGTAAGAAAATAATAAATAAAATAATATCTAAATTAGATAGTAATATACTTAATGGTAAAATAATATTTAATTTATATGATACTTACGGTATTTCTTTGGATGTAATTAAAAATATATGTAGTGATAGTAACATAAAAATAGATGAATTGGGATTTAAAAAGGAAGTAAAGGAAAGAAAGGAGTTAATATTAAATAAGAATAAAATAGGGATTAATACATTATTAAGTAATTATAAAAAAACCGAATTTATTGGCTACGATTATATAGAATCTTTAAGTATTGTACAAGGAATAATATACAATTATCAAAATATTAATGAAATATGCTACAATAAAAATAATAACAAAGTATATATTATTCTTAATCGAACACCATTTTATGGTGAATCTGGTGGTCAAGTTGGTGATCAAGGAAAAATATTATCAGTTAATGTCATGATTAATATTATTAATACAAAAAAATATGGTGATATATTTATTCATGAAGGTATTATAGAATACGGTGAATTAAAAATTGGTATGCAAGTAACAGCATTAATTAATTATGTAAGACGTAATCTAATTAGTATAAACCATACCGCTACTCATATGTTATATGCTGTTTTAAAAAAAATTAATAATACGTATATTAAGCAGTATGGTTCATATATTGATGAGTATTATTTACGTTTTGATGTAATTAGTAATATATCATTGAAAAATTATATACCAGAAATAGAAAATATTATTAATCAACAAATTAGAATTAATTTACCTGTTATAACTTATATTAATAATTCTAAATGTAAAAAAACTAGTATGGTTTTATTAAAAAATATTAAACATAAAAATATTAATAATTTAAGAAGCATTAAAATTGGTAATATATCTTACGAAGACTGTGGTGGTACACATGTTAAATTCACTAAAGATGTTAATTTATTTTGTATTGTAAATGAATTAGGAATTGCTAAAGGTATAAGGCGTTTAGAGGCAATTACTAATGAAGTTGCATTTAATTTTTTAAGAGAGCAAAAAAGTACTATATTAAAAATTTCTAAATTAATTAAATCTAATACAAAATCAGTATTTAAGCAAATATCAACATTAGTAAATAATTATAAAGCTTTAAAACAAAATATCATACATTTAGAAAAACAATATATTATTAGTCAAGTAAGAATTTTACGCTATAAGATTAAATATTATTTAAATAATAATCATATTTTAGTAGAGCAGATTAACTGTAATAGTATTAGTGTATTAATTAATATTGTAAAATCATTAAAAAAATATTTAAAATCATTAATTATTGTATTATTTACTAAATTAGATAATGTCGTTTATTTAGTAATTGGTATAACTGATAATATAATTAAATATGTACAAGCAAATAATATTGCTAAATATTTAATTGATAATATTGGTGGTAAAGGTGGCGGTACCCCAAGTGTATCTCAAATAATAATTAATAATATTAATTTATTACCTAGTATTATAAATACTATACATGTGCTATTATCTAATAAAAAAATAATATATTAATAATATTTGTATTATTATATTAATTTATGTTAATAATTTTAAATAATGTTTGAATATTTAAAGGATATAGTAAAGTAATGCTTATTTTAACTCGTCGGGTTGGTGAAACTTTAATTATAAACGATAATATTACAGTTACTATTCTAAATATTAAAGGTAATCAGATTCGTATTGGTATAAATGCACCTAAAGAAATATCTGTACATCGAAAGGAAGTATATCAACGTCTTAAAACAAAAAATAAATTATTATAAACTTAATAATAATTTAAAATTATTTAATATATTTATATTATACAAAAATTTAATTAGGTGAGGTGGCCGAGAGGATTAAGGCACTCCCCTGCTAAGGGAGTATACAGTTAACCTGTATCGAGGGTTCGAATCCCTCCCTCATCGATTTGTTTACTTTGCATCCGTAGCTCAGTTGGATAGAGTACCCGGCTACGAACCGGGAGGTCGGGGGTTCGAATCCTCCCGGATGTAAGTAATTAATAAATAAGTTAGTTTTTAATATGTCAAAATTTATTAGGGTGAAAAATTTAAAGATTATTAATATATTTATTTAAATATTAAACTAACATTTTGATAAAAAAATATACTAAATATTTATTAATGTTAATGATTTTGCTAATTTAATTTTATATTGACTTATAAATATATTGTTATGTTAATTTTTATAATCTATACTATAGTTTAGTACTTAGCTTAAGATACTATATACTCAAATATTTGTACAATTATATAAAATTAAATACATTAGAAAATTCTTAATAATACTAATAATTTCGTTATTATAAATAATATTTTAAAAAATATATTAACATATTAAGAAAACTATAAATACATTCACATTATGTTAAAATTATAAAAACAAAATATACAACTACTTATAGTTAAGTATTAATATATTATGAACAAACAATAAATTATATTTATTAAATTATACCTAAATAAATATTATTAAATAATGAATTATCATTAAATATATTCTATTTAGAATATTTTACTATAATCATTAAAAATTAATAAAGACAAATTATTTTTATTAATATCAATTAAAGAATTTTTTAGAACAAATTATAACTTATTAGTATACACTTATATTTTTTAGAGAAATATTATAAAACAATTATTATTAACTTAGGTAATAACAGCTTATCTAAGTTAATAATAACTCAAAATATTTCATTTTGTATTACAAAAGCTTTTTACTTAATTGGATAAAAGAATATAGTTATTTTTAGATTTAAAAATTTATATTTTTAATATAATTTTTATTAAAAAATGTAAATACAATAGAATATTATTTATTAAATTTACATATTGTACATTAATAACAAATAATATTACGTATATTATTAATATTTTCCTCATTGATTATAGAACTATAATTTTACTACTAATAATTAGTAGTATTATTAATAAATTTAATATAATTTACGTTAAGATTATTAAAAATAAAATCTTATTATTAAGATATTTATCAAAGTACTAGAAATAAATAAGTATTAATATAGAATTATATTATAGATTCTTTATAAGAAGTAAAAATCATTACTAAAAAACATCTTCAAAAAGATATTGATGTTAATTATAATTGTATATTGCTATGGTTAGACCATTATATTATTATTTAAATTAACTTATTACATTTTTAATATGATTAAAATTAGTTAGTAATTTTTTATTAATCAGATTTTAAAATCTTTTATCTAAGATTTATTAAAATACCATAATTTTTATACACAAAACAAACAATTATAATTATGATATTATGTCTAAAATAAATGTTATTCTTAGTTATGCATATAGTATCAAAGAAAAAATAACTACACTGAAGTTAAGAACTAATTTCTTCCACAAAGAAAAAGAGTTAAATAAAATTAGTAAAGAATTAAATTTTTCGAATAAATTTACCGATAGTAATTTAATAATTAAATTAAAGAGACAATACGATACGTTATATTATGATATTAATATAATTAGTAGTTTTGTTAACCAGTTAGATGATACTATAGAATTAATAAAATTATTTTCTAATCAGTACAATGATAAAATAATTAATGAAATAAAAAATGAATTAAATACTATCGATAATCAATTAAGTATACTTGAGTTTAATCAAATATTTTCTGGTAAATATGATAGTGCTAATTGTTATATTGATATACAAGCAGGATCAGGCGGTGTAGAAGCTCAAGATTGGGCTAATATACTACTTAAAATGTATCTACGTTGGTCAGAATTACATAAATTTAAAACTAACATTATTTATGAAACACTAGGAGAGAAACAGGGTATTAAATCAGCTACTATTAAAATAATTGGTAAATATGCATATGGATGGTTACGTACTGAAACAGGAGTACATCGTTTAATTAGACAAAATCCAATTAGTTCTAGTAAACGAAGACATACTTCATTTAGTTCATTATTTGTATATCCTGATGTTTATACTAATACCAATATAATATTAAATAAGGCTGATTTAAAAATTGATGTTTATCGTTCTTCTGGATCAGGTGGGCAACATGTAAACAAAACAGAGTCAGCAGTACGTATAACGCACTTACCAACAAAAATTGTTACACAATGTCAAAATAGTAGATCTCAACATAAAAATAAGTTACAAGCATTAAAACAATTAAAAATAAAACTTTATCAATTAGAAATTAAAAAACAATACATAAAACAACAACATTTAGAAAATAATAAAGTAAAAATTAATTGGGGTAATCATATTCGTTCTTACATTATAGATAACTCTTTAATTAAAGATATTCGTACTGGTATAGAAACACGTAATGTACAATCTGTATTAAATGGAAATTTAGATAAATTTATTAAAGCTAGTCTTAAAGCAGGTTTATAATATGAAAGAATTAGAATACTTAGTTCGCAAAAATAAATTAAATAATTTAAGAAATAAATATAAAGTAGTATTTCCAAATAATTTTAAACATAATACATACTCAACTATTTTACATAAACATTATTTTAATAAAACTCGTAATGAGTTAGAAAAACTTAATATTAATGTAAAAATTACTGGTAGAATTATAAACAAACGTTTTATGGGTAAAGCATCATTTATCGTTGTTAAAGATACTAAAGGAAAAATACAAATTTATGTAGCTTATAATAATATATCACATGAACAATATAAATTATTTAAAGATTTTGATTTAGGAGATATTATTGGTGTGGAAGGTGTTTTATTTAAAACTAATAGTGGAGAATTATCAATAAAATGTAAAAATATTATTTTACTAACTAAAGCAATAAGACCATTACCAAATAAATTTCATGGTTTATCTAGTCAAGATAAATGTTATCGTCAACGATATTTAGAACTTATTAAGAATGATAAAGTTTATAAATTATTTCACACTAGATCGTTAATAATAGCAAAAATTCGTGATTTTATGACAAAACGTGATTTTATTGAAGTAGAAACCCCAATTATGCAAGTTAATGCTGGTGGAGCAATTGCAAAACCATTTATTACATATCATAATAAGTTACATACTAAAATGTACTTACGTATTGCTCCTGAATTATATTTAAAACAATTAATAATCGGAGGTTTCGAGAAAATATTTGAAATTGGTAAGAATTTTCGTAATGAAGGATTATCTCCATATCATAATCCAGAATTTACTATGTTAGAATTATATATAGCTTATGCAGATTATAACGATTTAATTCTATTGTTAGAAGAGTTAATACGTACACTGACTATTGCTATTTTAGGTGATCAAAAATTATTATTAAATCAAGAATATATTGATATTAGTAAACCATTTACTAGAATGTCTATGAAAGATGCAATTTGCTATTATCAAAATATTGATGTACATAATTTAGAAGATTTACATTTAATTACTAAATTAGCTAAATCAATTAATATTCAGGTACATAAAAATTGGAGTATAGGACATATTCAATCAGAAATTTTTGATAAAAAAGTCATCCATAATTTAATTAAACCAATATTTATTACTGATTATCCAGTTGAAGTTTCACCATTAGCAAGAAAAAATGATTATAATCCTAATATAACTGATCGTTTTGAATTATTTATTGGTGGTTATGAAATTAGTAACGGATTTTCTGAATTAAATGATGCTGAAGAACAAAAAATTCGTTTTGCTAAACAAAATTATTATTATAATCAAGATTATATTACTGCTTTAGAACATGGTCTCCCACCAACTGCTGGTTTAGGTATTGGTATTGATAGATTAATTATGTTACTTACTAATAGTAAAAATATACGTGATGTTATTTTATTTCCAACATTAAAAAATAAAATATAAAATTATGACATTATAGCTTTTGTATTATTTAAAAAACTACTCGCTATACTGGGTTTATTCTGTTTTTTGCCTATTATTTTAGGTATTACTCCTATTAATGGAGCGGATAATCTACGTTTAATTACGTCTATGTATTCTATCATAAATGGCATATCTAATATACAATTAGCTACCCAACCAATTAAATTTAGTTTTTGTGTTTTAATAACCAAATTAGTTAGTAGTGAATGATTTATACAACCTAACTTTATTTTAACAACCATAATTACAGGTAACTGTTTACTAATAACCCAATCACTATAATTAAGATTGTCATTAATAGGAGTTAACCAACCACCAGCACCTTCTATAATTACAAAATTTGCTAGATTAGTTATAATATTTAAATTACTGGATATTTTATCTAAATCAATATTTACTTCTTCAATATTACTTGCTATATCTGGAGAAGTACATTCTTTAAAAGGAAATGGATTAATAATACTATATTTTAGTTTTATACTACTATAGTATGATAATAATGATATATCATTATTAAGTATATTATGATTAATATTTGTAGCAATTGGCTTATAACCAATAGTACTATAACCATACTTATTATTAGCTTGCTTTAACAAGGCACATGACACTATAGTTTTACCAACATCAGTATCAGTACCAGTAATAAAAAATATTTTAGTCATAGTATAATATACCATAAACTACTTGATAACTTAATGATAATAACTTATTATTTTTATTAGGCCAATATTTCTCTAATAATTTTAATTTATTACTACTAGTTAATCCAAATGTATTTCTACCATATAAATAATTAGCACCAACACCTTTAATTTCTTTTAATAAATTTAATAACTTATCATAATAAATTTTATATGTTTTAATAAAAATATTATGTCGATAGACACTAAATATGTTAGATATATTTTTTATAGATAAGAATTTATTTACATGTATATTATCATCTATTTTCCCCCATGCTTGTTTTAATTCTATCAGTGAGCCATTAGCTAAAGTAGATAAAGCTAATTTACCTCCCGGTTTTAATACTCTAAAAAATTCTACTAATGCTGATTTTAAATCAGCACACCATTGTACTGCTAAATTACTATATATAATATCAATTGACGAATTCATTAATGGTAATTGTTCAATATCACCTAATAAATACATGTGAGCTGACCTATTTCTTTTAGCATACATAATCATTCCTGGGGCAATATCTAAAGCAATTATATTATTATTACATAATTTCCAGTACTTACTAAACCATCCAGTACCACATCCTGCATCTAATAAATACTGTTTACTAACTAATCCTAATAATTTACATAATGTATGACCACATTTACGTTGTAAATATGCGTATTGATCATAATATTTAGCTGATTTACTAAAAGTATTAGCAATTTTTATTTTATGTTTTATATTCATATATTATTAGTATAATGATAGTAATTTTAATAAATTATCTATATCATGCTTTCTATGCATAGCAGTTAATGTAATACGTATCCTTGGTGAAGATATTGGTACTGTCGGTGGTCTAATAGCATTTAACCATATACCATAGTTGCGTGCTTTTTTAACTAAATTAAGAACATGTATGTTATTGCTAAATATAATAGATTGAATTGCTGTATTAGACGGAATTAATTTTAATTTTAATTTTTTTACTCCACGTTTAAATCTTTTAATATTACGTCTTAATCTTCTTCTTAAATAATTACTTTCTTGCATAATAGTTATAGCTGTATCAATTGCGTTAATTTGAGCAATAGATAATGACGTACTATATATTAATTGACGTGCACATTGAACTAAATAATCTGCTAGTATTTTATATTTACATAATACTGCTGCACCATTTACTCCTATTGCTTTGCTAAAAGTAATGACTAATATCTCTGGTTTACAATTTTTTAAGTAAGCACTACCTTTTCCATTTTTACCTAAAATCCCAAATCCATGAGCATCATCAATCATTACCCAACTGTTATTAGTTTTAGCATGCATCATAATATTTTGTAAAGGTGCTTGATCACCATCCATACTAAAAACACCTTCTGTTATTATTAATTTATTAGTATACTTGTTTGTCGCTTTTAATATTTTATCTAATGATATCATATCATTATGATTGAATCTTTTTAAAGTTCCCGAAGATTGTACAATTGCAGATATTATTGAAGCATGTATTAATCGATCTGTAATAACGCAGTCATTTTTGTTTATAATAGTACTAATAATAGCTTGATTAGCATCAAAACCAGAATTAAATAATATAGCATTTGGATAATCTAATAAATTTGCTAGTTTTTTTTCTAAAATTTTATGTTTAGTACTATATCCAATAATATGTCCAGAACTACTAGTACTAGTTCCACTAATTCTAATTTCATTTTGGTAAGACGATATTACTTTTGGATGATTTGCTAAACCTAAGTAATCATTACTAGAAAAATTAATATATTTTCTATTTAAAAAAGTAATTGAACGAGCATTACTATTAGTAATAGCTTGCCTGTATCTATATATTAGTAATTTTTTTCTTTTAGTTATTACTTCCTTAAATTTATTTAACCAATTATTACTATACTGATGCATCATAATATTTATTATTAAACATTTTTTGTTCTTTATTATCAATTACACTGGATTCTGTTATTATATTTAATTTGTTAAACAATAATTTATCTTTTTTACATGATGAATTTAATGTAGTAAGTAATTTTTCACCGTAAAATATCGAATTTGCTCCAGCTATAAAACATAATGCTTGGGTTTGTTCATTCATATATTCACGTCCAGCAGCTAAACGTATATAAGATTTTGGCATTATAATTCTTGTTGTGGCTATTACACGAATAAACTCGAATGGATCAATATTATTATTATTAGCTAAAGGAGTACCTTTAATTTTAACTAACATATTAATAGGAATACTTTCTGGTGGTTTAGGTAAATTAACTAATTGTAATAATAAATTAATACGATCATCTATGGTTTCCCCTAATCCTAAAATACCACCAGAACATACTTTAATATTAGCTTTTCGTACTACATTTAAAGAGTTTAATCTATCTTGATAATTATGTGTGGTAGTAATATTACTATAAAATTCAGGAGAAGTATCTAGATTATGGTTGTAAAAATCTAATCCTGCTTTAGCTAATCTATAAGCTTGCTGTTCATTTAGCATACCTAAAGTCATACATGTTTCTAATCCAATATCTTTGACACTTTTTATCATTTGTTCTAATAATGGCATATCACGATCATGAGGATTTCTCCAAGCAGCACCCATACAAAATCTGGTTGCTCCAGAATCTTTGGCTTTTTTTGCCGCATTAATTACTTGTTCTAATTTAACTAGTTGTTGATTCTTTAATCCTGTATTATTTCTAGCACTTTGCGCACAATACTTACAATCTTCTGGACACAATCCAGTTTTAATTGACATTAAAGTACTAATCTGTATTTTATTAGCAGTAAAATTTTTACGATGAATATTTTGTGCAATAAATAATAAATCAAAAAATGGTTTATTTAAAATTTTTTTAATTTTATCTACAGTCCACAATTGATTAGTTGACATGATATTTCCCTATATAGTAATTTAAATAATTTAGTTTTTAATTAACTAAAATTATACATTATTTATTTTTAATAAAATAGAAAAAAATGAATATTAATAATTTAAAATTTGACAGAAAATATATATGGCATCCATATACTTCTATGAGTAATCCATTACCAACATACCAAATCAATTATGCTTACAGCTATAAATTAGTATTAAGTAATGGAAAAAAATTAATTGATGGCATGTCTTCGTGGTGGTCAGCAATTCATGGTTATAATCATCCAGTAATAAATAAAGCGTTAATAAGACAAATTAGGTATATGTCTCATGTTATGTTTGGTGGAATAACTCATATACCTGCAATAAAATTATGCAAAAACATTATTAAAGTAACTCCAGGTAATTTAAATTGTGTATTTTTAGCTGATTCTGGGTCAGTTTCTGTGGAAATAGCAATTAAAATGGCATTACAATATTGGTATTCATTAAAAATATCAAAGAATAAATTTATAGCATTGTATCATAGTTATCATGGTGATACATTTGGAGCAATGTCAGTATCTGATCCTTATAATTCTATGCATAAAATTTATAGAAATTATTTTTCTAATCAATTATTTGTTAATATTTCTAAATGTCGTTTTCATGATGTTTGGAATAATGATACTAATCATTTAGATAATTTAATAAAATTAAATCATCATCATGTAGCAGCAATTATCTTAGAACCTATTGTACAAGGTGCTGGGGGTATGTATTTTTATCATCCTCAATATTTAGTACATATACGTAAATTATGTGATAAATATAAAATTTTACTTATTGCAGATGAAATAGCTACTGGTTTTGGTCGAACTGGTAAATTATTTGCTTGTAACTATGCAAAAATTGTACCAGATATTTTATGTATAGGTAAGGCTTTAACTGGAGGTACTATGACTCTAGCTGCAACTATTACCAATAGAAAAATTGCTAATATTATTAGCAATAATGATATTAAATGCTTTATGCATGGACCAACTTTTATGGGAAATCCATTAGCTTGTGCAGCTGCTAATGCTAGTTTAAAATTATTAAACCAATATAATTGGAAAAAATGTGTATTTATGATTAATAATCAATTGAAAAAGGATCTACTTCCTCTAGTAGATCATGAAAGAGTACGAGATGTAAGAATATTAGGAGCTATTGGAGTAGTTGAAACTAAATATAAAATAAATATTGCTAATATACAACGTTGGTTTGTTGATTATGGAGTTTGGATAAGACCATTTAATAAATTAATATACATTATGCCACCATATATTATTAAACAAGCAGCGTTAAAAATACTTACTAGTGCTATAAAAGAATCTTTAAATATTAATAGTAATTTTATTATAACATAATTATTTTTTTTTTATGTTTTTGAATAGCTAGTAATATTAGTCGATCTACTAACTTACTATAACTTAAACCTTTTGCTAAAAATAATTTTAGAAACATACTGTTACTAGTAAATCCGGGAATAGTATTAATCTCATTAACTATTATATCATTATTTTTTTGCAAGAAGAAATCTATTCTTGCCATAATATCACAACCTAGTAATAAATATATTTTAATTGCTAATTTCTTAATTTTTTTTACTATAGTACGATTTAGTTTAGCTGGTATAATTAATTTAACATTTTGATTATTTATATATTTATCATAATACGAATAAAAATTATTATTAGTAATAATTTCTCCACATACACTAACTTTAGGGAAGTTATTACCTATAATTCCTATTTCAATTTCTCTAGCAATTATTGATTGTTCTATTAAAATTTTTCTATCTAAATTAAAAGCTAATTTTAAAGCATTAACAAATTCATAATAATTATTTACTTTACTAATACCAATTGATGAACCATGTCTAGCTGGTTTAACAAACCATGGTAGTTTTAACTTTTTAGTAATACTGTTAAAACTAGGTATATGATTATCTTTATATAATGTAATAAATGGTACCACATTAATATTTAGTTTTTTTAATAATCGTTTTGTTATATCTTTATCAATACAAATTGATGATCCAATAATATCAGTACTTATGTATGGAATATTTAATAAGTTTAATAAACCTTGAATAGCACCACCTTCTCCGTAAAAACCATGTAATATTGGAAATATTACATCTATTTTTGGTAATGGCATATTATTTTTAATATTAACTAAACTATATTTATTACCTAATATGATAGCTATTTGATTTTTTAGTAATAATTTTTTTTTATTTAAAAAGTTACTAGTACTACATAAATACCATTTTCCTAATTTATTTATTTTAATTAACAAAATACTGTATTTATTTTTATCTAATGATTTTATTAAAAAGGCGGCAGAAGATAATGATATCTCATATTCAGTAGATTTTCCTCCAAATAATATTGCAACAGTTTTTTTTAACATTACATTAAAGTTATAATTATTACCAAAATTAATATTAATTATTAAATGGGTCGTACAGGATTTGAACCTGTGACCAATTGATTAAAAGTCAACTGCTCTACCAACTGAGCTAACGACCCAAATATTTTATAAAAATAAGTTAGATATTATATCAAAACTTTTATAATTAGTAATATATACATTCTTAATATAAAATATTTATTAATAAATAAAATAATAGTCTTAATAATTAAATAATAATTTTATTGGATTCTCTACAATATCTTTTATTTTTAATAAAAATTTAATAGCTTCTTTGCCATCTATAATTTTATGATCATATGATAAAGCAACATACATCATAGGTAAAATAATAATTTTTTTATTTAATACTACTGTTCTATCTTTAATGGTATGTAATCCTAAAATACCTATTTGTGGTACATTAATAATTGGAGTTGATATTAGTGATCCAAATATACCACCATTAGTAATAGTAAAGTTACCATTAACTAAATCTTTTGATGTTAACTTGTTTATTTTACTTTTAAAAGATAATTGTTTTATTATTTTTTCAATTTTATATATACTTAATTTATCAACATCTTTAATAATGGGAGTAATTAGACCATTTTTTGTTGATATAGCTATATTAATATCAAAATAATTATAATATGCAATATTATTATTACTAACAAAAGCATTAATTTCTGGAACTAATTTTAATGCTTCAACTACTGCTTTTAAATAAAAAGACATAAATCCTAATTTTATTCCATATGTAGACTTAAAATCTTGACCATATTTTTTCTTTATATTAATTAATGGTTCCATATTAACTTCATTAAAGGTAGTTACCATAGCAGTATTATTTTTTGCTTTCATTAATTTTTCTGCTATTTTTTTACGTAAATTAGATATAGGTATATATTTTATAGTACGTCTATGCGCTAAGTTTATAGTTTTTTTACTAGTAGTTATTTTATCTTTATTGATAATGTTGTTAATATTTACATTATGCTTATTTATTAATCGCCTAACTGATGGACTCAAATTATTACTTAGTTTATTTATAATTAAATTATGTACATTTATTTTATTAAATGATTTATTATTAGTTAGTATCTTATTATTATTAATAATAACTGATGAATTTATAGTACCTATAACTTGTTTAGAAACAACGATAGACCCTACTTTTGACTTAATATTAACTAATATTCCATTAGTTTTTGCTGGTATTTCTAATATTACTTTGTCTGTCTCCACTTCTACAAGAATATCATTATAATTTATATATTCACCAATATTTTTATGCCACATTATTATTGTAGCACTATTGATTGATTCTGGTAATTCAGGTACAATAATGTTTATAATACTCATAACAATATCCTATTGTCGTTAATTTATTGCTTCGTTAAGTAGTTTATCTTGTATTATATTATGTATTTGTAAATTACCTTCTGCAGTAGTTGCTGAATAAGAACGACCTATATAATTTATATTACTATAACCTAGTATTTTTATTAAAAAATTTCTACAATATGACCAAGCACCTTGATTTTTTGGTTCTTCTTGACACCAAATAAAAGTATTAATGTACTTATATTTTTTTATAATATTACTAAGTATTTTTGTTGGAAATGGATAAAGTTGTTCTATACGTATAATTGCGATATGATTTTTATTTTTTTTTCTTCTTAAATTCAATAATTCATAATATATTTTACCAACACATATAATAATTTTTTTTATTTTATCTTTGTTAAGATTATCTATTTCATCTATTACCTTTTTAAAGTTACTAAATGCTAATTCTATCAGCGGTGAGTACGATAATTTATTTCTTAGTAATGATTTTGGATAAACTAATATTAATGGTTTACAAATATTATTAATTGCTTGTGCACATAATAAATGATACATTTGAGAAGTAGTAGTTGGAACACATACTTTCATATTATTCAAAGCACAAAGTTGTAAATATCTTTCTATACGAGCAGAAGAATGTTCCGGGCCATTACCTTCATAACCATGGGGTAAAAATATTACTAACCCACACATTATACCCCATTTATATTCACCAGAACTAATAAATTGATCAATAACTATTTGAGCTCCATTAGCAAAATCACCAAATTGTGCTTCCCAAATTACTAAAGTATATGGTTTATTAAATATAGAATAACCATATTCAAATGCTAATACTGCTTCTTCCGATAATATAGAATTAAATGCTTGAAATTTATTGTTATTTATATTAGATAATGGGGTATATAATTTGCCACTATTTTGATCATATACTGAAATATGTCTTTGAAAAAATGTTCCTCTTATTATATCTTCACCAGATAATCTAACATAAATATCTAAATCTATTATAGTAGCGTAGGCTAATATCTCAGTGTTACCCCAATCAAATAATTTTTTTTCATTTACTTGATCATTGCGATTTTGATATATTTTTTTTACTAATGGTTGTAAAACAATATTATTTGGTATTTTATTAATTATTTTATTTAGATAAATTAAATAATTAATGTTTTTTTTAGGATTATAAATACCATTTTTTTTGTTTTTATTAAAAAATTCATTATTTATAGTAAAATTTTTGTAGGACTTATTATTTTCTAATATTTTTAAATAATTTATCTTTAGTAAATTGGCATGTTGAGAATTTAAAATATTGTTTTTTTTTAATTTATTAAAGTACAATTTAATCACAGATGGATGATTTTTAATTTTTTTATACATTATTGGTTGTGTAGTACTAGGATCATCAATTTCGCTATGTCCATTTCTACGATAACAAACTAAATTAATCATAACGTCTTGTTTAAAAGTAAAACAAAATGTTAATGCGAATTTAACTACAAACAATGAAGCTTCTGGATCATCTGCATTAACATGTATAATTGGTGATTGTGTTATTTTTGCAATATCGGAGCAACATCGATCGTAAATATTAAAAATATTAGAAGTTGTAAATCCTATTTGATTATTTATAATGATATGCAATGTGCCATTATTATTATAACCATTAATTTTTGACATATTTATAGTTTCTTGAACAACACCTTGCCCACTAATAGCTGAATCACCATGTATTATTATTGGAATTACATTATAATTAGCAATTTTATCAGTACGTGATTTTGTTAATCCCATTACTACTGGATAAATAATTTCTAAATGAGATGGATTAAATAATAAACTTAATTTTATTATTTTGTTATTAAATTTTAATTGTGAGAAAAATCCTTGATGGTATTTTACATCATTAATACTAATTTTATTGTTAAATTCATTTATTATATCACTAATGTTTTTACCAAGAATATTTACTAATACATTTAATCTACCCCTATGACTCATGCCTAATATTATTTCATTAAAATTATTAATACTTGCATAATATATAGCTTCTTTTAACATCGGTATTAATACATCACCACCTTCTAAAGAAAATCTTTTTACTTTTGGAAACATATAGTTTAAATAATGTTCGAATTTTTCCGAGATAATTAAATTATTTAATAATTCTATTTTTTTTTCATTATTTAATAATGTTAAATTATTATTTTTTTCTAAATATTTTTGAATCCATAATTTTTGTATTTTATTATTTATATACATATATTCAATACCAATTGAATTACAATATATTTTTTTCATTAATTTATATAACTTAATAATTTTTATTTTTTTATTATAAATATAAACTGTTGATTGTAATTCAATATTAGTAAATTTATAATAATTAATATTTAATTCTGGTATTAATGGTTTACTATATGAATTTAACGGATCTAAATTAGCTAATTTATATCCGTAATGACGGAAGTTATTAATTAAGTTTATTATTTTTGCATAAGTTAAACATTTACAATTTTTCATAATTCAATTATTAATTTATTAATTTATTTTTTATTTAAGTATTAAATACTTAATAAAAATAAATTTTATTAGATTTTCTAACGAAATTAAAATTTATTATTAACTTTATTATTAAGTAATTATTTTTATATTTAATAAATAAAATAATTAGTTAAAATTATTAAATATATATTTTTTATTGTTTTCTAATAGATAAATTAATAAATGTAACATCAAGATTTTTGTTCTTTAACCAGTTACTAAGAGCATAAATACCACCAACTTCAGTATTATCATGATTAGCTGCATAAAAATTCATTTTATATTCTTGAGAATAATGTATAGTATTTTCAGATAAATTTCCTGTTATAAAACATTTTATTCCTGATCTAGCAACTAATTCAATATAATTATGCCCACTACCAGTACACCATGCTAATTTATCAATTAAATTATTATTATAATTGTAATGTATAACATCACAATGTAATTTATTACTTAATGTTAAGTATAATTCATTACTTGTAATTACTTTATTAAAATTTCCATACATTATTAAATTATTTAAATTACCAATAATATTAATATTTAATAATTTAGCAAATTGTGTATTATTTCCTAATTCTAAGTGAGTATCTAGCGGTATATGCCATGCATATAAGTTAATATTATTAATTAATAATGATCTTAATCTATTAGACATTATACCAATAACTTTTAAACTATTTTTTGGTTTAAATAAACCATGGTGTACAATTATAGCATCTGCATTTAATTTAATGGCTTGGTTTATTAATTCTTGACAAATAGTTATGCCAGTAACTATTTTATTTATTTTTTTCTTACCTTCCACTTGTAATCCATTAATAGAATAAGGATCATTTATATTATAGCTTTTTAATTTATTATTAATAATTTCTTCAAGTTCAATATTATTCACCATATTTTATTAGTATATATATTAGTGATACTATTTTCAATTTTAATTTATTTTATTTACATAAATAGTATGTAATTGACAACTTCAAATAAATAATATAGCATAACTTATTTTGGTTTATTATGTTTTAAGGAAGATGTATGAGTATAGGTATTTTTTTTGGTAGTGACACAGGTAATACTGAAAATATAGCTAATATTATCCATAATAGATTAGGTAAGAATAATAGTGATTTATTTGATATTGCTAATAGTAAAAAAAGTGATTTAGAAAAATACAATAATTTAATATTCGGTATACCTACTTGGTATTATGGAGAAGTTCAATGTGATTGGGATGATTTTATACCAATATTAAAAAAAATTGATTTTTCTAATAAGAATATTGCAA
>JAOBJS010000045.1 GCA_025728375.1 Candidatus Lightella neohaematopini | reverse complement strand
ATTCATTATTTTCTTTATCTATCATAAATATCTCTCGTGTACATTAAAAATAATACATATCATTAACGATTTACTATTATTGAATCTATTATACCATATTCTAATGCTTCATCAGCAGATAAAAAATAGTCTCTTTCAGTATCTCTTGATACCTTATCAAAAGACTTACTAGTATGTTTTGATATTAAATTATTAATTTTATTTTTAATATTTAATATTTCTTTTGTTTGTATTTCTATGTCAGATGCTTGACCATTAAATCCACCGATTGGTTGATGAAGCATAATTCTAGAATTTGGTAGACAAAATCTTTTACCTTTAGCCCCAGCCATCAATAATAATGCTCCCATAGAAGCTGCTTGCCCTATACATAATGTACTAACATCTGGTTTTACAAACTGAATCACATCATAAATAGCCATA
>JAOBJS010000044.1 GCA_025728375.1 Candidatus Lightella neohaematopini | reverse complement strand
TGATTGCAACATCAGCTATGATAGTAACTATTTTTCTGGGTGGCGGTTATGGGCCACTATTACCTACTTATTTATGGTTTATTATAAAATTAGTATTTTGTATTATACTATTTATTTTGATTAGAGCATCATTACTTAGACCAAAGTACGATCATATTATAACATTTAGTTGGTTAGTTTGTTTGCCAATATCTTTAATAAATTTATTAGTTACCACGTTTGTATATTTATTTAATAAATAAAAAATAATAATTTAGGCTATGTTTATGTTTATTATAAAAAAAGTTAGAAATATACTTATTACTATAAGTACAATAATACGTAGTATTTATTTGGTAGGATTACAAGCTTTAAATAAAAGAGAAACTATTTTATATCCAGATAAAAATATTAATTTATCTAATAAATTTAGAGGTAAAATAGTGTTAACTAGAAATAATGATGGAACAGAACGTTGTGTAGCTTGTGGTTTGTGTGCTGTAGTTTGTCCGGTAAATTGCATTTATCTACAAAAAACTGAAGATAATAATGGTCGTTGGTATCCAAAAATTTTTCAGATTAATATGGCAAGATGTATATTTTGTGGTTTTTGTGAAGAAGCATGTCCTACTTTAGCTATTCAATTAACTAAAGATTTTGAATTAAGTAGTTATAATCGTAATAATTTGTTATACAAAAAACATAATTTATTAGTTTCTAATACTGGAAAATATCATAATTATAATTTTTATCACAAATCCGGATTATTAAAATCTAATAAATGTAATCATAAATGTAAAACTAAGCTAGTAGATACTAAAAGTTTATTGCCTTAATATTCTTTAAGTAAAACATGAGGAATTAAATGATACTGTTATTTTACATTACTACTATATTATTAATTATAGTTAGTATTTTAGCTGTATTTACTAATAGTGTTATGCATGCTTTACTGTACTTTGCGTCATCTTTATGTTTCACATC
>JAOBJS010000043.1 GCA_025728375.1 Candidatus Lightella neohaematopini | reverse complement strand
TAAACGTAAATAAGCTAATACATTCTTAATTTCTTGGCGATTAAAAAATTTCACACTACCATATATAGCATATGGTATATTATTTTGTATTAAAATATCTTCTAATAATCTTGACTGTGTATTATTACGATATAATACAGCACATTTATTTAGTGATATTCCAAGATTTTTTATTAACTGAATTTGTTTTACAACAAATTTTATTTCATCAAATTGATCTAATGCATAATATATTGTAATTGGTTCTTCTTTATAATGGTTATTTTTTGTCCATAATACTTTTTTTAATCTAACATGATTATGTTGAATTAATGTATTTGCTGCTTGTAAGATATTATTTGTAGAACGATAATTTTCTTCTAATTTTATAACATTAGTATTAGGATAATCATGTAAGAAAATTTGCATATTATTTGATTGAGCACCACGCCAACTATATATAGATTGATCATCATCACCTACTACCATAATATTATTATTATTTGTAATTAATTTACGTATCCACAAATACTGAATATAACTTGTATCTTGGAATTCATCAATTAAAATATTAGTAAATTGTTTATGGTATTTATTTAAAATTGTTAAATTATTATTTAATAATTCATAACTACGTAATAATAATTCACTAAAATCTAACAATCCATTACGATTACATAATTGTTGATATTGTTCATATAAATGTTCCATAATATTATTATTTAGTATATTTGGTCTATTACCATAATCTTTTTTTTTATTTATAAAATGTAAAACTTGATCGGGTAAAATATTTAACTGATTATTATTAGATATAACTTGTTTTATTAGTTTTATTTGATCGTGATTATCAATAATTTGAAAATTATAAGGTAATTTAGCTTCATTATAATTTATACGTAATATTTTATATGCTAAACTATGAAAGGTACCTATCCATGGGAAAAAATATTTTTTTCCTCCTAATAAGTTATTAACTTTATTTTTTAACTCATTAGCTGCTTTATTAGTAAAAGTTACCATTACAATATTACTTGCATTATACTTATTAAGCAACCAAGCAGCTCTATGTACTAATACTTTAGTTTTACCACTACCTGCTCCAGCAAGAATTAGTACACTGTTATGTTTTATGGTAACAGCTTGTTGTTGATAAAAATTTAATGTTTTTAGTAAGTTGATTTTATTAATAGTCATTAAAATAAGTTAAATAATTGATATTTTCTCTAAAACTATTTTAAATTTAGCATATCCTCATTTTTGTTTTGTTGCCCGCCTTCCCCGGGCTCACCTTTGAAATTCGAATT
>JAOBJS010000042.1 GCA_025728375.1 Candidatus Lightella neohaematopini | reverse complement strand
GTTAATAGCAAATAATTTAGATTTCGAAGTAGCAAAAGAAATTATTATTATATCATATGATGGTAAGAATGTTGAATTTGCATTTAACGCGATATATATATTAGATGTATTAAATGTATTACATTGTAAAATATTAACATTAACATTTACTAACAATGGTGTGCTAAAAATTAGTGACTCAATATATCAGCAATTATTAACTTATATTATAATGCCTATAAAAATTTAATAGTTACTAGTTTTATGCTAATAAAATTATAATTTTTAATGTTTTTTAATAATTAAATATAAAATAATATTACCGTTAATATGGTTAATGTCTTATTATTTATTTTAATTTAATTATTAAAAATAAGTAAACTTTAACATTTATACTAAAATGAAAACAAATTATTATAACTCCTCTAATATAAAAATTCTTAGAGGATTAGATGCGGTTCGTAAAAGACCAGGTATGTATATAGGTAATATAGATGATGGTACTGGTTTGCATCATATGGTGTTTGAAGTTGTAGATAATTCAATTGATGAATCATTAGCTGGTTTTTGTGATAGTATTATTGTTATTATTCACAAAGATAATTCAATTTCAGTAAAAGATAATGGTAGAGGTATACCAGTTGATATACATAAAGAAGAAGGTATATCTGCAGCTGAAGTAATAATGACTATGTTACATACTGGTGGTAAATTTGATAGTAATTCTTATAAAATTTCTGGTGGATTACATGGAGTTGGTATTTCTGTAGTTAATGCATTATCAGAAAAATTAGTTCTTACTATTATGAGAGATGGATTTGTATATCAACAATATTATTCTTTTGGAGTTCCAAAAAAACCAATTAGTATTATTAATAAAACTAAGTATAATGGCACAATCATAAGATTCTGGCCAGATCTTAATATTTTTACTAATGAAACAAAATTTAATTTTAGTATATTAAAAAATAGATTAAAGGAATTATCTTTTTTAAACCCTGGTATATCTATCAAGTTAATAGATGAATTTAATAATAAGCAAAAATTTTTTCAAAATACTGGTGGTATTAGATCGTTTGTATCATTAATAAATAAAAATAAATTACCAATTCATCAAAATATACTTAATTTTTCTTCTGAAAAAAGTAATATAACTATTGATATTGCAATGCAGTGGAATAACTCTATCAAAGAAAATATTTATTGTTTTACAAACAATATACCACAAAAAGATGGTGGTACTCACTTGTCTGGATTTCGTTCTGCATTAACTCGTACTATAAATCAGTACATAGATAAAGAATTCCTAAATAAGAAAAACAAATTAGTAGTTTCTGGAGAAGACATACGTGAAGGATTAACTACTGTTATATCAATAAGGATGTTTGATCCAAAATTTTCTTCTCAAACAAAGGACAAATTAGTATCATCAGAAATTAGATATGTCATAGAATCGTTAGTAAGTGAAAAATTACTAGATTTTTTATTAGAGTATCCTAATGATACTAAAATAATAATTAGTAAAATTATTAATGCAGCAAAAGTTAGAGAAGCTGCTCGTAAAATAAGAGAATTAACAAGAAAAAAAAATGTTTTTGATGTTAGTAAATTACCGGGAAAATTAACTGACTGTCAAGAAAAAAATCCGGCATTATCTGAATTATATTTAGTAGAAGGGGATTCTGCAGGTGGATCAGCAAAACAAGGTCGTAACCGTAAAAATCAAGCTATTTTACCATTAAAAGGAAAAATATTAAATGTTGAAAAAGCCTGTTTCAGTAAAATGTTATCTTCACAAGAGTTAATAGCTTTAATTACAACTTTAGGTTGTGGAATAGGAAAAAATGAATTTAATATAGATAAATTAAGATATCATAATATAATTATTATGACTGATGCAGATGTTGATGGATTACATATTAGAACCTTGTTATTAACATTTTTTTATAGATATATGCCTGATATTATAAAAAATGGTTATTTATTTATTGCTCAACCACCGTTATTTAAAA
>JAOBJS010000041.1 GCA_025728375.1 Candidatus Lightella neohaematopini | reverse complement strand
CATAATGCTATTGAGCATCCTTGGGTGACTAAGGCAATAGCTAATGCACAACGTAAAGTTGAAAACTATAATTTTGATGTACGTAAACAATTGCTAGAATACGATAATGTAATTAATGAACAACGTTGTGCAATTTATAAAAGAAGAAGTGAATTACTTAATTCTAATGATATTAGTATAATTATCATAAATATACGTCAGGATGTATTAAAATATCTTATATTTAGTGATATACCTATTTGTGTATTAAAAAAAAAATTAATGGATGATTTTTCTCTTTACGTATCGAAAAATTTAGTTAATACTAATAAAATGGTACTGTATAATATATTATTAGAACAACAAATATTACAATTTAACAATAAAGAATCTATTGTTGGTAGTAAAGTAATGAGAAGATTTGAAAAATATATAATGCTACAAGTATTAGATGATTTATGGAAAGAGCATTTATCTGCTATGGAGTATTTAAGACAAGGTATTCATTTACGTGGTTATGCACAAAAAGACCCAAAACAAGAATACCAAAAAGAATCCTATACAATGTTTATCAATATGTTAAATTTACTAAAATATGAAGTAATTAGTATACTAAGTAATGTGTCCATTGATGAATTAAAAATCAATAATTAAATAAAAATATTAAAATTATTTTTTACATATGCGTTAGTTGCTAATAATAAATAATATTGATGTAGCGCAATACTATCAATATCATCTACTAATAAATTATTATTAATAACAATATTAGCATAATTTAATTTAATTTTGGTTTTAATTTGTGTATTTAATATATTATTAATTTGTTGGTAGCTTATATCTTCTCTGTTTAGTATACGTTTTACTTTATTTTCATATTTAGTATTAATAACTGTTATATTGTGCACATAATAATGTAAATTACATTCGATTAATAATGGTACTACTAAAATAACATAAGCACTAACAATACTACGTAACATAACATTAATACGATTTATAATTATAGGATGTAATAATTTATTTAACCATATTCTTTCGTTATTATCATTAAATATTATATGTTTTAACGCACTACGATTAATAACATTATTAATTTTTTTAACTCTTTTACCAAAATAATTTATAATATTACTACTTATATTTTTATTAAAATTGATTAACTCTTTAGCAATAATATCTGCATCTATTATTGGTACATTAAATTTTTTAAATAAATTAGTAATTGTTGTTTTACCACTACCAATACTGCCGGTAACTGCAATAATATATGTCATAATACAGTATATTATATTATAATATTAAATAATAATATATTTTAATTATTAATTTATAAATATTTAAATTATTTATTGATTATAATAATTTAATTGTTAAAAATATTTTATATATTTTAGTAATTTAAATAAACTAAATAGTATTTAATATTTCATAAATTAAGGAATATTAATGTCGAATTTAACTAATGATGATATAGATATAACAGAAACTAATGAGTGGATTCAATCTATTGAATCAGTAATTCATCATGATGGTATAGGAAGAGCAAGATTTTTATTAAAATGTATATTACAACATTTAAAAAAATATAATTCTTCTAATTTGGAAGACTATGTAAATACAATTCATCATTGTAATGAACCTAAATATCCTGGTGATATAGAAATAGAAGATCGTATTAATGCTGTAATTAGATGGAATGCTATCATGATTGTGCTTAATGCTTACAATAAAAATTTAGATTTAGGTGGTCACATATCATCATTTCAATCAATTAGTACAATATATGAAGTATGTTTTAATCATTTTTTTCGTGCTAGAAATAATTTTGATGGTGGAGACTTAATCTATTTTCAAGGACACAGTGCACCAGGAATTTATGCACGTGCTTTTTTAGAAGGAAGATTAACTAAAAAGCAAATAGATAATTTTCGACAAGAAATTGATGGATATGGGTTACCTTCTTACCCACACC
>JAOBJS010000040.1 GCA_025728375.1 Candidatus Lightella neohaematopini | reverse complement strand
GGTGACATCATTTTTAGTTTATATAACTCATTTTTAGTTTTATCTTTAGCTATTTTTGGCATTCTAGATAATTTTATTTTATTTAATAAAATACTATACTCATCAGAAATATTATCTATTTCACCTAATTCTTTTTGTATAGCTTTAATTTGTTCATTTAAATAATATTCTTTTTGACTTTTTTCCATTTGTTTTTTTATCCTGTTATGGATACTTTTGTCTAATTTTAATAAATTAATTTCTGATTCTATAATAATAGCTAATTTTTCTAATCTTTTAGAAATATCATTTATTTCTAACAATAATTGTTTGTCGGTTATCTTTAGAGGTATATGAGTTGCTATAGTATTAATTAAAGTATTTGCATCTTCTATACTATTTATTAATTTTATTACTTCTGGGATAATTTTATTATTTAATTTTATATAATTATTAAATTGATTAATTATAACTCTTACTAAAGTATTTTGTTCTTCCTTATATTCATTTGAATCAAAAAGATGTATTATTTCAGCTGTAAAATAATTATCATGATCCTCTAATTTTTTTATGTGGGCTCTGGTATGACCTTTTACAAGTATTTTTATAGTTCCATCAGCTAATTTTATCATTTGCAATATGTTGGCTATAGTACCTACTAAAAATAAATCATTAATACCAGGATCATCATTAGATGATTCTTTTTGAGTAACTAACATAATTTGTTTATCTTTATTCATAGCTATTTCTAGACATTTAATAGATTTTTCTCGACCAATAAATAACGGTACTACTATATTTGGATATATTACTATATCTCTTAATGGTAATACCGGAATAATTTTGTTTATAGAATCATGATTAGCCATTTAATCCTTCTTAGGAAATAAGACATTAAATTAATTTATTTAACATAAGTAATTTTATTGCTAATTAACTTATTAAAAATTTTTAAATGAAATAAATTATATTAACTAAAAATTTTTGTTTTTTATTTATTAAATATTAATATTGGGTCCAATGATTTATTAATTACTGATTCATTAATTAATATTTTATTTACTATGTTTTTTGATGGTAAATTATACATAGTTTCTAATAATATATTTTCTATAATAGAACGTAATCCTCTAGCTCCAATTTTATATTTAACTGCTTGATTAGCAATAGCTAAAAGAGCTTTATTACAAAATTCTAACTTGATATTATCTAAATCAAAAATAGTTTGATATTGTTTAACTAATGAATTTTTTGGTTTACTTAAAATTTGTACTAACATATCTACATCTGGTTCTTCTAATACAGCTATAATTGGTAAACGTCCAACAAACTCTGGTATTAATCCAAATTTAATTAAATCTTCTGGCTTTGTTTTTAATAAAATATTGTTGTCTAATACTTTATTATTTCTAATTTTAGCACAAAATCCAATACCATAATTAGTTTCTACTCTTCTTTTTATTATATTTTTTAAACCAGAAAATGCTCCACCACAAATAAATAAAATATTAGATGTTTCTACTTGTATAAAATCTTGTTGTGGATGCTTTCTTCCTCCTTTTGGAGGTACTAATGCAGTAGTACCTTCTATTAATTTTAATAAAGCTTGTTGAACTCCTTCTCCAGAAACATCTCTAGTGATAGATGGATTATCTATTTTTCTAGAAATTTTATCAATTTCATCTACATATATTATACCACTCTGCGCTTTTTTTACATTAAAATCACATTTTTGTAGTAGTTTTTGTATTATATTTTCTACATCTTCACCAACATAACCAGCCTCAGTTAATGTGGTAGCATCAGCTATAGCAAATGGTACATTAACTGAATTTGCTAGTGTTTCTGCAAGAAGAGTTTTACCACTACCAGTTGGTCCTATTAATAAAATATTACTTTTACCTAACTTAATATTATTATTTTTATTAACACAAATTCTTTTATAATGGTTACAAACGGCAACAGACAATATTTTTTTTGCTTGTTCTTGTCCAATCACATAATCATCTAGACAATGTTTTATCTGACGAGGACTAATTGATAGATTTTTATTACTATATTCATCATCTTTTTTTTCTTCATTTATTATTTTATTACATAAATCAATACACTCATTACAAATATATACAGACGATCCAGCAATTAATTTTCTAACTTCCTTTTGACTCTTACCACAAAAGGAACAATATAATAACTTATTTGATTCATTATTTTCTTTATCTATCATAAATATCTCTCGTGTACATTAAAAATAATA
>JAOBJS010000003.1 GCA_025728375.1 Candidatus Lightella neohaematopini | reverse complement strand
AGTGATGCCGATCATACAACCGGAGTATTTGTGGAAAAAAAGTGGTAGATTAAAAATTAATAATTTAGAAATTATGTCTATTATTGATCGTAAACAAATAAAATATATTTTAGGACCAACTAATGAAGAAGTAATATTAAATTTAGTTCATAATGAAATTCATTCTTGTAAAGATTTACCAATAATTTTTTATCAAATACAATATAAATTTCGTGACGAAATTAGACCATGTTTTGGAGTAATACGTGCTAGAGAATTTATTATGAAAGATGCTTATTCATTCCATTCTAATAAATTTTCATTACAAAAAACATATAATGAGATTTTTCACTTATATGAAAAAATATTTAATTATATGAAAATTAATTTTTTTGTTATTCAAGCAGATACCGGATTTATTGGAGGAGATATATCTCATGAATTTTACGCTAGAAAAATTAGTAATTGCAGTGAAACTAAAAATAATGCAATAGAAATTGCACATATTTTCCAATTAGGAACAAAATATTCTCATCCTATGAAAGCTTATATAAAAAAAGATAATAAAACAGAACTAATTATGGGGTGTTATGGTATAGGAATAACAAGATTAATTGCAGCTATTATTGAGCAAAATAATGATCAATATGGAATAAAATGGCCACCTATTATTGCTCCCTTTAATGTGGCATTATTACCAGTTAATTTTTACTCTTCAGTAGAAGTAAAAAATAAAACAGAATATATTTATAAAAAATTATTATACTATAATGTAGATACTCTTCTTTATGATCGTAAAGAATATTTTGGTGTTATGTTACATGATATAGAATTAATTGGTATACCTAATATACTAATTATTAGTAAAAGTAATTTAAATAAAGGAATAATAGAGTACAAAGATCGTATTAATAATACTATTACTTTAGTTAATAGTAATAACATAATACAATTTTTATTAAAAAAGAATATAATTTAATATAGATATTTATTTTTGTTAAACCAATATAAATACCAACGATTACTATTAATTGGTGTACCATATACAGTAACAAAATACCCTATAGCTGCAATTAATTTATTATTATAAAATAGTATAGGTATAATTTTTCTTTGCCATGGAGGTACTGATAATATTTTCCAAATTTTTTTTAAAGTAACATGATGTTTAGTATGTACTAGTTTTATCAAAGTTTTGCCTTTTATATTAAAACGTATTGATACAATATCTGTTGTAGTTGGTGCTTTTACAATAGATATTAGTTTTTTATTGTTGATATTATTTATTGTTAATAATAAAATTTCTCCTAAATTTAGAGGTAATAAAATTCTTTTATAATTATTAGTTGACGTAAATATAATAGTTTTACTACAAAAGTCTTTATATCGATTATTAAATTTATGTACATATAAACGATTTCTAAATTTTTGTATTATAAAATTATTTATACAAAATTTAGCTAATGAATCATTTTTGCTCAAAACTACCTCATTCCATATTATGTTTAATTTTTTGTAAGAACATGATATAAAAACTTTCTTTATTAACCAAAAACGTAGAATAGCCAAACAATAAACTATATTCATACCAATCATATTATCTACTATTAATGATTCATCATGAAATATCATACTACAAATTATTTTATTTAATAACATATTAATTAATTGTTCTTGGTTAGCACATAAGTAAGCACTTAAAGTCACATTTTGACAAAAATTATTCCATCTTTTTTGTAATAAAGGTATAATATTATTTCTTAAAAAATTACGATCTAGCGAATTATCATAATTACTATCATCATTTACCCAATTTAATTTATTTTTATTAGCATAAGATAACAACATTGTTTTTGAACAATTTAATAAAGGTCTTAATAATCTACTATGATAAAATGGTTGATCTATTGACATTGCTGATAGTCCTCTAGGACCACTACCTCTTTTTAATGCTAAAAAAAATGTTTCTACTTGATCATTTTGATGATGTGCAGTAACTAATACTTCATTGTATTTTATAATTTTTAATAGTTTTTGGTACCTTTGCTCACGCGCACCTTGTTCAAAATTACCTTTATTGACTTTAATAATATCATACACAAATAACACATCACGTTGTTTGCATTCATAAATACAATGATGTAACCATTGATTAGAAGATAAACTATTTTGTTGATGATCAATATAACACGCTCTCAAAAATATATTATTATATTTACTACGTAATACTGTAATTATATCTAATAAAACCATAGAATCTAAACCACCACTAAAAGCTAATAATAAATAATTGTATGGATAAATAGATTTTATTACTTGTTGTTGTAAATATTTTGTGTAATCTTTATTAATCATTTTATTTGCATACTTAATTCATAATTATAATTAATTAATTTATGGTAACGATTTTTCAATAACTGTTTCTTACTTAGAAATTTTAATTTATTTAAATCTATTAGTAATTGCTTTTTTATATTTATTGCAGTTAATTGCAAATTTTTATGAGCTCCACCTAAAGGTTCATTAATAATACTATCAATTAATTTTAATTTTTTTAAATTTATTGCAGTTATATTCATTGATTTAATAGACGATAATATTTTACTACTATCTTTCCATAATAATGCAGCACATCCTTCTGGAGATATAACTGAATAAATACTATATTGTAACATGTTAATTTTATCACCTACTCCAATAGCTAAAGCACCTCCAGATCCACCTTCACCTATTATAGTGCATATTATTGGTACATTTAAATGAGACATTTCTAATAAATTTCTTGCTATTGCTTCTGCTTGTCCACGTTCTTCAGCTTCTATACCAGGATAAGCTCCTGGAGTATCAATAAAAGTAATTATTGGAATATCAAAATTATTAGCCATACGCATTAATCTAAGAGCTTTTCGATAACCTTCTGGTGATGGCATACCAAAATTACGCTTAATTTTATCTTTGACACTGCGACCTTTTTCATGACCTATTATCATTACTGAATATGACTCTAAACGAGCAATACCTCCTACAATAGCTTTATCATCAGAAAACATACGATCACCAGATAGTTCATCAAAATCAGTAAAGATAGTATTAATATAATCTATAGTATGGGGTCTTAATGGATGTCTTGCTAATTGTATTATTTGCCATTTATTTAAATTAGAAAATATTTTATTAGTTAATTCAATACTTCTTTTTTTTAATTTGCTAATTTTGTTAGATAAATTAACATCGTTTATTTTTGTCTTATTATTAAGACTTAATAAATTAATCTTTTCTTCTAATTCTATGATTGGTTGTTCAAAATCAAGATATTCTAGATTCATAATATTTTACAATTAAAATTATATTAATAATGTCATTTATCAATTACATGTATAAACATATCAGTTTGATGTTTTGAATAACTACCATATTGTTTAGATTTGTTTATAATATTGTTAATATAATCTTCATTAGACTTATTAGTTATTTTTAACAGACGAAAGACATTAAATTTTATTAATTGTTTAATTATAGATCTATTAACTATTCTAGTGTCAACACGGACACAAAAATCTAATAAATTTTTGAATTTTCCCTGACTACGTTTTTTAATAATTTCCTTAGCTATATTAGATCCTAAGCCATTAATCATACCTAAACCACATATAATAATGTTATTATAAACATAACAATGATATTGACTGTAGTTAATTTCTGGCAACATAACTCTTATGTTCATAAGAGCGCATTCTTGAATCAAAATAGATATTTTTTTTTGATTATTTATATTAGTCGTCATTACAGATGATAAAAATTCTGCTGGATAATTAGCTTTTAACCATAATGTATAATAAGATAACAATGCATATGCAGTAGAATGAGATTTATTAAATCCATAGTGAACAAATTTTTCTAAGAAATAAAATATTTTAGTAGCTAATTGTTCACTAATACTATTTTTTTTAGCATTATTGACAAATAATAATTTTTGTTTATCCATTTCTGCAAAATTTTTTTTACTAATTACTTGACGTAATATATCAGCATCAATAAAGCTGTAACCAGCTAATACTTGTGCTATTTGTATAACTTGTTCTTGATATAGAATA
This sequence comes from Candidatus Lightella neohaematopini, assembly GCA_025728375.1. Classification (GTDB taxonomy): domain Bacteria; phylum Pseudomonadota; class Gammaproteobacteria; order Enterobacterales; family Enterobacteriaceae; genus Lightella; species Lightella neohaematopini_C. The sequence goes on along the minus strand of JAOBJS010000003.1, from coordinate 30,410 downwards.
ATACCATAAGTAGATTTTAAAATTGGTTTTAATAAATCATGTTGCCAATTAATATCAGGATAATAGATTTTTTCTATACCATGTTTACGATTAATAAAGTTATCTACCATACCAGATTGTAATGGTCCAGGACGAAATAAAGCTATTAATGCAATAATATCTTCGAAAGAGTCTGGTTTTAATCTTTTTATTAAATCTTGCATACCTTTTGATTCTAACTGAAAAACTGCATTGGTGTGTATTTTATTTAATAAAATAAAACTATTTTTATCATTTAATTTAATATTAGATAAATGAATATTGCTTAATCCTAATTTTGTATTTTTTTTATTAATCATATTAATAGTATGATTAATAATTGTTAAGGTTCTTAAACCTAAAAAATCAAATTTAACTAAGCCAATTTTAACTATATCAGTTTTATCTAATTGTATCGCTGCATAATTACTCTTATCGTCAAAATATAATGGGGCAAAATTAATAATTTTACTCGGTGTAATAACAATTCCTCCAGCATGCCTGCTAACATTACGGATTACTCCTTCTAATTTAAAAGCCATATTTAATATAATTTTTACATCTTCATTATTACTAAATAATTTTGCTAATTTAGGTTCGGTTGAAATTGCTTTTTTTAAAGTTATGCCAAAATCTATAGGGATTAATCTAGCAATTTTATCTACAAAATTATAATGATATCCGAGAACACGACCAACATCTCGAATAACTGCCTTAGCAGTTAAAGTTCCAAAAGTAATGATTTGTGCTACATTATCTACACCATATTTATTAACAACATAATTAATTACCAAATCTCGTTTTTCCATACAAAAATCAATATCTAAGTCAGGCATAGATAATCTTTCTATATTCAAAAATCTTTCAAAAATTAAACCAAACAATAATGGATCTAGTTCAGTGATATTTAAAGCATAAGCTACTAATGATCCAGCCCCAGATCCCCGTCCAGGACCAACAGGTATATTATTATTTTTTGCCCAATTAATAAATTCTGATACTATTAAAAAATAATTAGTAAAACCAGTCTTAATAATAGTATTTAATTCTAAATTCAATCTTTGATAATAAGTAATCCATTTTTTATTTCTTACAATTTTATTAGTAAAATTGTTTTTTAATCTATTTATTAATCCCTGCTTAGAAATTTTTATTAAATACTTTTCAGCAGTATATTTTTTTGGCACATGAAATTTTGGTAATAAATATTTTCCTAATGTAATAGTAACATTGCATCTTTTAGCTAATTCAACACTATTTATTAATGATTCTGGTATATCATTAAATAGTAAACACATTTCTTTTTCATTTTTCATATATTGTTCTTTACTATAAGAAGTAGATAAACTTTTATTACTATTTACATAACTACCATTGCTAATAGCAACTCTAACTGTATGTGCTTCAAAATCATCTTTTTTTAAAAATCTAACATTATTAGTTGCTAACAATGGTAAGTTCTGATCTATAGATAAATCAATAACTTTATTTAAATATTCATTTTCTAATTCAAAACCATTACGTGTAATTTCTAAGTAAAAACTATTTCGAAAATAAGTTTTATAAAAAGAAATATAATAATTTAGTTTATTATTTTGATTATATAATAAACATTGTCCTATATCTCCAAATTGTGCTCCAGATAAGATAATTAATCCAGAATTGTGATACTTTAGCCAATCACGATAAATAAAAACACTAGATGTATTTATCTTATATTTATGTGCTTTAGATATTAAACAAATTAAATTGCTATAACCAATATTATTCATTACTAATACTGTAATTGCGTATGATTGATAACTGTTAGTGTAGTCTTTAATAATAAAATCAGCACCAATGATTGGTTTTACACCTAAATTACAAGCAACATTATAAAATTTAATTACACCATATAAATTAGTAAAGTCAGTAATTGCTAATGCAGGCATATTAAATTTTACTGCTTGATTTACTAACTGATTAATGCTAGATAATCCATCTATTATAGAATATTCACTTCTTGTATGTAAATGTATAAATTTAGGTAACATAATAATTATAAATTATATTATTTAATATAGATATTGTTAATAGTTTGTAATATTATTTTTGTTACTTGTTCGCTAGCATTAAAATTTATTTTTTTATGTAGGTCAACAAAAATATTTTTAATTTTACGTTGATAACATTTATCTAGAATAATTTTAATTATTCTAGATGCTAATAATTCTGGTTTAAGATTATTTTGTATATATTCATTAACTATATATTTATTAGCTAGCAAATTAGGTAATGATATCCATTTAATACGAATTAATGTTTTTGCAATAATAAAATCTAATAATGGGATACGATAACCAACAACCATTGGACACTTAGCTATCATACATTCTAATGTTGCTGTACCTGAAGCCACTAAAGCTATATCAGCAGCTACCATGATTTGGTATGCTGGATAATTCATTATCTTGATATCAATATTAGGAATAATACTGTTTTTAATTTTAGTAAATTGATTAATACGATCTTGATTATTTAAAGGCACAATGATAATTAAATTAGGAAAAATATTTTTTAAAATTAATATACATTTGAGAAAACTAACACTAATCATGTCTATTTCTATTCTACGACTACCTGGTAGCATTACTAAACACAAACTATTACTATCTATGTTTAATTTTTTTCTCATTAAAATTTTATTTGGATAAAGTGGTAAATTTTCTGCTATAGGATGACCAACAAATTTATAATTAACATTATAATACTTATAAAATTTTTCCTCAAATGGAAATGTGATAAGTACATTATTAGTAGCGTATTTTAATTTTTTAATTCTCTTTTTACGCCAAGCCCAAATTGATGGGCTAACATAATGAATAGTATAAATACCACATTTTTTTAATCTAGTTTCTAAAAAAATATTAATTTCTGGACTATCTATACCAATAAAAATACTAATATTGGCATTTATTAATTTATTTAAAGTATTATATTTAATAAACCTAATTTTTGATAAATGGGGAATTACATTGGTAATACCAAATAACATTAATTCATTAATATTAAACCAGGTTTTCATTCCTTCTAATTGCATTAATGGTCCAGCAATACCAACAAAATTAACATTTCCCAAATATTTTTTTATATTTTTTATTAATTTAGCACCTATTAAATCACCAGAAAATTCACCAACTACTAAACCAATATTCACTAATTTAGTCATAATATAATACTAACGAATAATACCTCTTTTTGAACGAGATAAAAAATCTAAAAAAATAGTTATTATTGGATTATGTTTTGCTAATTTAGTTAATTCTAATTTAGCTTTTTTTATAGTATTACCATTTCTATATATAATTTTATATGCTGTACTAATAGCATGTAATTCATAGTTAGCAAAACCATATTTTTTTAAACCTTTTATATTTAAACCAAAAGGAATAGCATGATTACCATGAGCCACAATACAAGGTGGTACGTCTTGTGCTACTCCAGAACAACCACCAATCATAACATAAGCTCCAATAATACAAAATTGATGTATTGCTGTCATTCCACCAATAACAGTGTAATCATCAATTGATACATGCCCACCTAAAGTAGCATTATTGGCCATAATACAGTGATTACCAATAATACAATCATGAGCAATGTGGGTATTACCCATTAATAAATTATCATTACCAATTTTAGTTACTTTTCTACCTTGTCTAGTACCCCTATGAATAGTAACATTTTCTCTAATCATATTACGATTACCAATTTCTACTCTAGTAGGTTCACTATTATATTTTAAATCTTGATTTACCTCCCCTAAAATAGCAAAAGCATAAATTTTATTATCTTCGCCAATATTTGTGATACCATTTATTACAACATGTGATTTTAATGTAGTTCTTGCTCCTATACATACTTGAGACCCTATAAAACAAAACGGGCCAATATATACATCAGCATGAATAATAGCTCCTTCTTCAACAATAGAACTAGGATGTACGAAAGAAGACTGATCAATCATTTTATTTTTAAATATCCTTCCTACGAGCACACATCATGGATGCCTTACAAACTAATACATTAGCTACTGTAACAATACCATTAAATTTAGCCATTCCATTTCGTTCCTTAATAAAAGTTACTTCAATAATCATTTGATCACCAGGCTGTACCGGTTTTTTAAATCTAGCAGAATTAACAGCAGCAAAATAGTATAATTCACCTGGTGCTAATTTACTTACACTTTTAAAAGCTAAAATACCAGTTGCTTGAGCTATAGCTTCTAAAATTAGTACTCCAGGAAATATTGGTTTTCTAGGAAAATGTCCTTGAAAAAATGGTTCATTAAAAGAAACATTTTTTATTGCACGTAAAAATTTACCACGTTCAAAATACAATACATGATCTATTAGTAAAAATGGAAATCGATGTGGTAATAACTCTAATATTTCTTTGATATTTAAAGAATAATTATTAATATTCAAAAATAATTCCTATAAAAACATTAATTCTAATAAACAATAAACTATATTAGTTGAATGTAAAAATTTAAAAAATAAAATATCTATTTATTAATACTTTGTTCAATAACTTTTATTCGTTTGTTAATTTTACTAATATTCATAGTTAATACTGCTGTTTTACGCCACTTACTATTCTGCTGTGTTGGAATTCCAGAAGAGTATATGCCAGATTTTTTAATTGAACGTATTACCATACTCATACCAGTAATAGTAACTTTATCACAAATACTAATATGACCATTAATAACAGTTGCACCGCCTACTAAACAGTTATTTCCTATACGTGAACTACCAGCAATTATTACTCCACCAGCAATAGCTGTATATTTTCCTATTATAACATTATGCGCTATTTGACATAAATTATCTATAATAACTCCATTATTAATAATAGTATCATCTAATGTTCCTCGATCTATAGTAGTACATGATCCAATTTCTACATAGTTATTAATAATTACTCGCCCTAAATGTGGTATTTTTAACCATTTTTCTTTATCTTTAATATAACCAAATCCATCTGATCCAATTACAGTACCAGATTGAATAATACAATTACTACCAATTACGGTATCATAATGAATAGTAACATTATTAAATAGTTTAGTATTATCTTTAATAATTACATTCTTACCAATAAAACAATTTGACCCAATAATAACATTATTTCCTAATTTCACATTATCTTCTATTACTACATTATCACCAATATTAACATTTTTTCCTAAAAAGATGTTCTTTGCCTTTGTACTTATTTTAATATTATTATGTAGTGTATTATATATTGTTTTTGCAAATAAAATATAAGCAAGATAAGGATTAGTTACTACTAATGAAGTAATTTTGCAAAATGGTATATTATTTTTATCAATAATAATTGCTGATGCTTTACAATTAGATAATAGAAAACGTAATTTATTATTAGCAAGAAAAGTAATATAATTTTTTTTTGTATTATAAATAGAAGTAATACCATGAATTATTATGTTGTTATTACCAATTAATTCAGCATTTAATTGTTTTGCTAAATCAGTTATTTTAATAGTAAACATAATTATATTACCTAATTAATTGTAATACTTCATTAGTAATATCTTTAATTTTATTAGAGTAAACTATGGTACTTGCATCAAACACTATATCATACTTATATTTTACAGCAATATTTTTTACTGTATTTTGGATTATTACTAGAATTTTATCTCGTTCTTCTGCTTGTCTACGACGATTATTTTGTTCAAATTCTTGTGCTTTATTAGAAAAATTTTCACGTTGTTTAATTAATGAACTTTCTAACTCATTACGTTCATTAATTTTCATATTTGATCCATAATGTTGTAAATATTGTATTTTATTTTGTATTTCATGCTCCATTAATTGTAACTCATTTGCTTCATGTTCAAATTCACTTTCAAGTTTTTTTGCAATCTCTATTCTTTTTGGATATTGTTGAAAAATATTATTAATATTAACTATTGCAATTTTATTACAACAAGCTAATATCCTAAATGGAGTTACAGTAATTAGTAATATTATACTAATAATAAATAATCTATTAAACATTGATATATACCTAAATTTATAAATATTTAAAAAGTTAATAATTTCAATAAAATCTATTAAGATTAAATTGTAGTCTTTCTATTTTATCATCGTGATATTTTTTAATAGGGTAAGCATAAGAAATTGATATTGGGCCAAATGGAGAAATAATTTTTATAGATATACCATGAGATAATCTAAAGTTTTTATCTATAAAATTTAATAAGTTATTTTTACTCCAAATATTACCTATATCAATAAATAATGACATACGTACTACTTTTGTATATTTTTTAATTAGTGGTAGTATTAATTCAGTATTTATTAAAGCAATAATATTTCCCCCACCATTATCATTAGACGATGATAATATACACTTATTATGACTATTAGTAAGATAACAATCGTAATATATATTTTTCTTACCTAAACTACTATATTGGAACCCTCTAACAGAATTATTACTATTCATATAAAAATTATTATAAAATGGTATTAATTTATTGTTAAAACTACCTAAGTAACCAATATGCATGTGTGAAGTTAAGATAAAATTTTTCTTTTTATAAAAAGATGTGAATTTATTGATATTTAATATAATATTATAAAAATTATTTTTAGAATTTAGAATAGTAAATTTATTTATCATATTAATTAATATACCATTATTAGGAAAATAATTATTCTTATTAATAGTGGTATAAAACCAATTAGTTAATAATAATATATCATTAATTTTAAAATTATTACTTATATAATTACTGATATTTGGATAAATATTAATACTGTTTAAATAAAAAATTGTTGATAACTGAGATTTTATATTGTATAAAATATTGTGTATGCTTTCCAAACCAATACTTAAATTACTATTATGATTAATTGGTATATTAAAATTTATACTTATACCATATTTATCCCAATTAGTATTTGGGATAAAAATTTTTTTATTAGATAGATCAAAAAACAATTTACCTTTTATATTAACTTTATTTAAAGTTAAAAATGGGTTCATAGTAAATATTTCAAAATAATTATGATATTTATTTTTTGATTCTATAATATTTACTTGATTACCATATCCTAATAAATTATTTTGCATTAAATTTAACTTTAAGTTAATATTATTACTAATATTAAAATTAATATTAGTTTTAATTTTATTAAAATTATATTCTTTTAATTTATATATTATATCAACAATATTACTTCTCTTATTAATATAAATTATTTTTACTTTTATTTTCTTAAATAATCCTAAATTTTTTATTTTTAAAATATCACTCTTAATTAAATTTTTATTGAAAAATGAACTTTCTGTCTGCAATATCTCACGTCTTAATATATAATCTTTAGTATAATTATTACCATAAAAATGTATATACCTTACATAATAACGTGTACCACTATTAATATTAATATATACTATAATTGATCTATTTAAATTATTAATATTAATTTTATAATTAATTTTAACTTTAATAAATCCATATTGGTTAAATAAATTATTGATATTATTTTTTAATCTTTCTAAACTATAAATATTATATATTGTGTTTAATTTAATATAATTTAAATTATTAGACATGTAAGGTATATTACAGTTTATAATTAAGTTAGTTATTTTATATTGTTGTCCTTCATGTATTTTTATAGTAATGTAAATATCTTTTTTTTCTTTAGATATAGTAGCATAAATTTGTTCTACGTAAAATTTTATATAACCATTACTAAAATAAAATATAGTTAATGCTTTTGTATATTGCTGTAGTTTTTTTTCTACAAATTGAGTATTAACGTTATTTCTTAATTTTAATTTATTCATATATTTAAATAGATGAATTAGAGTATTATAATTAAAATTATAATTACCAATAATATTAATCTGCTTAATTTTTGCTGTTACACCTTCATAAATACTAATAATAATTATAACTCTATTATTGTATGTTATTTTTTTTGTAATATTAATTTTGTTATTATATTTACCAATACTAATATACAATTTTTTCATCATATATATAAATTTTTTAGTATTAAAATCGTTATAAAATTCACCAACTTTAATATTATTAAATTTTAATAAATTTGATATTATTAGTTTATCTATATAATTATTACCATAAAATCTTATACAAGATATTATTGGTCTTTCTATAACTTGTATAATTAATGTTTTTTTATCTAAAAAAATTTGTATATTATTAAAATAACCAAGATTAAATAATGATTTTATAGTTTTGTTGATATCTATACAAGATATTAAATTATTATGTATTGGTATATCTTTAATTACGGAATTAACATCTACGTGTTTTAATCCCTTTACTAAAATACGTTGTATATTAAATTTTTCTATACCATTAACAGGTTGAACAATAATAAGTATTGAAAATAATAAAATTATTTTTATTATTAGATTATTTAATACTTTAGTAAACATAATAAATTTTATTAATTCATTAGAGTTAGTTTTTAATGATAAAAATTTTAAATAATTAATATATTTACAAATAATTTATTACAAAAGTTTTGCATCTTTTATTAAAACATCTATTAAACTAATAAATAATTATTTTTTTATAAAAACTAAATAATTTATTAAAAATTATCTATAAACTAAAATTAAACTATGAATATTAACTAAATAGTATTAATAAAAATGTAAATATAGGTACAGATATAGAAAAACTATCTATTCTATCTAAAATTCCTCCATGACCAGGTAAAATATTACTACTATCTTTTAAATTAGCTAATCTTTTAAACATACTTTCAGTTAAATCACCTATTATCGATAATAATAAAGATATAATTGAACTTATTATTAATAATAATTTACTACGGTTAAACATTATATTTATTAGTATAAAGGATATTATTACCGATGATGATAATCCAACAATAAAACCCTCCCAAGTTTTATTAGGAGAAATAATAGGCATTATTTTTTTATAACCAAAATAACTACCATATATAAATGATGCTGAATCGATACAAGATATTATTATTATTAAATATAATAATAGTGCATTTTGAAATAACCCAATATTATAATAATATAAATATATAATTGTAATATCATATAATAATGGTATTATAATGAATGTACTAAATAATAGTTTTATTATTTTTAATCGGTGCCATATTTTTATTAGTTTATTATAAGTTGTAAGTAAGTAAATAGCTATCAACCACCAAATTATTGGTATAAATGTTAAAAATAATAGTAAAAACTTCCTATATAATATTTTTATATTAATAATTAAAAATACTAATATACCTAAAATAACATTATTAATAATTAATAATAATATTATACAAAAAAAATTACTTAAATTTGATATTTTACTCCATTCCCACGAACTTATAGTACAAATAGCAAATAATACTAAAATAAAAATATATTTAGAAGATTTAAAAAGTAATAAATTTATTATAAAAATAATTATTGTAGCAGTAAATATTCTCTTTATTAACAATTAATTCACCTATTATTAATTTTTTGTTATACTTACTATTTAGTAGTACCAAATCTTCTATTTCTTTGAGAAAAGAATTTTATAGCATTAAAAAATATATTTTCGTCAAAATCTGGCCACAGTACATCAGTAAAAAATAATTCTGAATATGCTATTTGCCATAATAAAAAATTACTAATTCTATATTCTCCTCCTGTACGTATTACTAAATCTACAGGATCTAAATCATTCATAGATATTACTTGACATAAAGTTTGCTCATTTATTTGATTTGGATGAATTAATCCTTTTTGAACTCTATTAATAATTTTTTTTATACCTTGAATTATATCCCATCTACCACCATAATTTATGGCAATGTTTAAATTTAACCCATTATTATTTTTAGTTAATTTTTCCGAGCTATAAATAAGTTTCTTGAGTGTTTTTTCAAATTTAGATGTATCACCGATAATTTTTAACTTAACTTTTTTATTATGTAAATTATATACTCCATTTTTTAAAGAATATTTAAATAGATCCATTAATGATTTTACTTCTGATATTGATCTATTCCAATTTTCACTACTAAAAGCATATAATGTTAATGTATTAAAATTATTTGTTATCGCAAATTCTATAGCACGTTTAGCTGATTGCACTCCCTCTTTGTGTCCAAAAATACTTAATTTACCTCTAATTTTTGCCCAACGTCTATTACCATCCATGATAATAGCAATATGTTTTGGTATATTTATATTAGATAATAACAAATTATTTTCTCATTAATATTAGTTAAATATTTAATTTATATTATTATTTATTAAATTTAGTTAATATTATTCTTTTAGTAAATTTTTTTGTTGTTTTATATATATATATAACTTCTTGTATATCTTTAGGTTCTAAAAAATACAATTTATCTAACACTAATTTATTGATAATTATTATATCAGTAAATTTTATTATCTTATTAATAAAAGCATACACTGCTACTTCATTAGCTGCGTTTAATATAATTACAGATGATTGACTTGTATTAATAGCTTCAATAGCTAATTTTAGACAAGGATATTTATTAAAGTTAATTTTTTCAAAACTTAATTTATTCAAACTACATAAATCTAATAATTGCATTTGTGAATTACTAAGATTAGGATAATACATAGCATAATAAATATATATTTTCATATCTGGATAACTAAGTTGTGCAGATATATGACCATTGTCATAATATATTACAGAATGAACAATAGATTGAGGATGAATTAATAGTTGTATCTGTTTTTCATTTGCATTAAATAAATAACGTGCTTCAATATATTCAAATCCTTTATTCATCATAGTAGCTGAATCTACGGAAATTTTTTTTCCCATTTTCCAACTAGGATGATTATATGCTTGTTCTGGAGTAATGTAATTTAAATTACTATCTTTAATTTTTCTAAATGGTCCACCAGAACCAGTAATAATAATTTTCGATATATTAAAATCTCTCAAATTTTTCTTACCTAAATTTTTTTGGAGTTTTATTGGTAAACTTTGAAAAATAGAACTATGTTCACTATCTAAAGGTAATAATTGTACTTTGTTATCCTTTAATTCCTGCATAAAAATTTTACCACATATGACTAATATTTCTTTGCTAGCTAATAATATACGTTTTCCTGCCTTTAAAGCACTAAAAGTGGGTAATAATCCAGCAGTACCAGACATTGCTGATATAACCATATTAATGTTACTTAATATACTAACATTACAGGCATTTTCTATCCCGGATAATACTATTATTTTACTATTAATTGAATGTAAATAATCCTTTAATATTTTTGCTGATTTTTTATTAATCATACAAACATACTTTGGTTTGAAAAACAGACATTGTTTAATTATTAAAGAAATATTTTTTCTAGCTACTAGTGCTATAATTTTAAAAAATTTTAAATCATTTTTTACTATATTTAAAACATTACAACCAATTGACCCAGTACTACCTAGTAAAGTGATATATTTCATTAATACAATTAAATAATAATTAATTAACTGTTGGTTAAAATTTCTTTTTCTTTTATCGAGTATTGATTATTTATTTTGTTAATCCAAAAATTAGTAATTTCTTGAATTTTATTACTTATTAATTTAAATTCATCCTTATTAAAGGATTTATTTTTTTTATACAAAGATTTAATTTTATTTAATGAATTGTGTCTTATATTTCTTATAGAAATACGAGCAACTTCTGATTCATTACCAATTAATTTTAATATATTATGTCTCCTTTCATTAGTTAAAATAGGATTGGAAATACGAATCTTATCATTAATGTAAGATTGATTTAATTCTAATTTAGAATCCATAATTGCTTTTTTTACTAATGGTAATAATTTTTTATCAAAAACATCAATAATTATAGTATTATTACTCTCAGCAATTATATTGGATATAGTATATAATAACATTATTTTATTATAACATTTAACCTTTAAAGATTTTATTAAATCTAATGAAATACAATAAATATTAATTTTGTTAATTTTATTAATAAATAATTCTACACTATCACTCATTAATTTTTCTGTTTTTGATAAAATTTCTTTGTTCATATTTATATTATTAATCATTCTGTAACTAAAGTACCTTCTTGAGAACCAGTAATAATTTTTTTTAATACACCACTTTTTTTAATATTAAATATACGAAGTATCATATGATGGTCTTGAGCTAAAGTAAAAGCAGTTAAATCCATGACTTTTAATTTATTTTTTAATATATCTTTATAAGTAATATGACGATACATGATAGCATCAGAATATTTTATTGGATCTTTAGAAAAGATACCATCTACTTTAGTGGCTTTTAATATAATATTAGCATTTATTTCTAATCCTCTAAGACAAGCAGCTGAATCTGTAGTAAAAAACGGATTACCTGTTCCAGCAACAAAAATTAAAACATATCTTTTTTCTAAAAATTTTATTATATCTTTATAATTATATGAATTACATATATTTTTAATAGGAATATTCGATACTAATTTTGTATTTACATTCATATTTTCTAAAGTATCATAAAATATCAATCCATTCATAATAGTAGATAACATCCCAATATAATGGCTATTAATTATATTAATACCTATTTTACTTAAACTTAAACCTCTATAAAAATTTCCTCCACCAATAACTAAACCAATTTTTACCCCCATATTAACTAATTCTTTTATTTCTTGAGCTATATTTTTTATAAAAACAATATCTATATTGGTATTAGAATTACTTCTTAATACTTCACCACTAATTTTTATTATTATTTTATCATATATTAATGATTTTTTAGTAAACATGAACTATATTAGTACGAAGAAATATAAATAATTAATTATTACCAACTTCAAATCTAATAAATTTATTAATTATATAATTATTTTCATTAACTAAATCTTTTATTATTTTATTATTATCAGTTATTATTATTTGATTTAGAAATGATATGTCTTTTTTAAACTGTAATATTTTACCATCTACTATTTTTTTTATTATATTAACTGGTTTGTTACATTGTTTAGCAATACTATACTGAATTTCATATTCTTTATCTAGTATACTATTTGGAATATCTTTATCACTAATATACTTAGGATTATAAGCTGCTATATGCATTGCTAATAATTTTGGTAACTTATTATTATTAAAATTATTAGTTTTTATTGATAACAAAACTCCAATTTTTTTATTATTATGTAAGTAATAAGAGATGATATCTCCATGAATAATACTAGTTCTTTTAATAGAAATTCTTTCATTAACCTGTACTACTAACGAATTAATATAATTTTTTGATTTTTCATTAATAAAATTTATATCTTCAGTATTATAATCTAACATTATATTAATAATTTTATCACCTAATTTTATAAAATTAATGTTGTTACTAACAAAATCAGTTTCACTACATAATTCTAATATTGCACCAACTTTTTTAGTTTTATTAACTTTAACAAAAATTGCACCAAAACCAGTATTATTTATAGATCTTTTTTTTAATATTGATTTACCCAACATTCTAATTATATTTATAGCTTGTTCTATATTACCATTTGATTTAATTAAAGCTTCCTTACATAGTAAAATACCAGCACCAGTAAGATTACGTAACTTTTTAATTAGATTAATATTTAACAATACCATATATACCTCAAGATAAAAAATTTTAATTTAATTTAAACTATTTATTTAACATTATTTAAAGTATCTAATACTAATTTTAAGTATAATCTAATGGATTTTATAGCATCATCATTTCCTGGAATAATAAAATTAATACCATCTGGATTAGCATTTGTGTCTACAATTCCAAATATTGGAATACCAATATTATTAGCTTCTTTAACAGCTGTACGTTCATGTTCAACATCTATAACAAATAAAGCATCTGGTAGGCCACCCATATTTTTAATTCCACCTAAACTATGCTCTAGTTTATTTAATTTTTTAGATTTAAATAAGATTTCTTTTTTAGTAAGTTTATTAATAGTTCCATCATGAAATTGTTCTTCTAAATCTTTTAATGATTTAATAGATTGCCTTACAGTTTTCCAATTAGTTAGCATACCACCTAACCATCTTTTATGTATAAAAAATTGTTTACAACTAATAGCAGTTTCTTTAATTAAAGAACTAGCTGATTTTTTAGTACCAACAAATAGTATTTTTCCTTTATTTTTATGAATATCACTTAACTTAAGTAAAGCCTTTTTAAAAAGTATTAAAGTTTTTTCTAAATTGATAATATGAATACCACTATATGTAGTAAATATAAATGGCTTCATTTTTGGATTCCAAAATTTAGTCTTATGACCAAAGTGAACATTAGCTTTCATTAAATCACTTAAAGAAATATTTATCATTGTTATTCTCTTCAATTTTAATATTAAAATAAATATAATATTTATCCATATTACAAAATAATACTATAATTATTTTACTTTAAGTTAAATTTATATACAATATTAATTAATATTAATTATATTCAGTAAGTTTATTAAAAATTGGTATGGGTAATTTTAAATATATTAAAAGTAAATATGAAATTAATAAAATGCGTATAGCTGGTAAAATAGCAGCGAAAGTACTAGAAATGATTGCATATCATATTCGTCCAGGTATAAGTACTAATCAATTAAATAACTTATGTCATGATTATATAGTACATAAACATAAAGCAACTTGTGCTACATTAAATTATTATGGATTTCCGAAATCTATTTGTGTTTCTATTAATGAAGTTGTATGTCATGGAATTCCTAATGATCAAGAAAAATTAAAAAATGGTGATATTTTAAATATAGATGTAGCTATTATTAAAGATGGTTTTTATAGTGATACTTCAAAAATGTTTATCGTAGGTAAAGCTAGTAACGTTTCAAAAAAATTATGTAATGTTGCTAAACAAAGTTTATATTTGGCTATAAAAATGGTTAAACCAGGTATAAATTTAAATAAACTTGGTAAAGTAATACAAAAATTTGTTGAATCTAATAATTTTTCTGTCGTTAGAGATTATTGTGGTCATGGTATAGGAAAAAATTTTCATGAACCACCACAGGTTCTTCATTATGATAATAATTGTTACAATTATATATTGCAACCAGGTATGATTTTTACAATAGAACCTATGATAAATATTGGTAAACATGACGTTTATGTTACTAATGATGGTTGGACAGTTAAAACTAAAGATAATAGTCTTTCTGCTCAATATGAACATACATTATTAGTCACTAATAATGGATGTGAAGTACTTACATTAAGATCAGATGATAGTATTCCAAAAATTATTAATCATTATCAATTTTAGTTTAAAATAAACTTATTATATAAATGAATAACACATTTAAAAATTTAGAAAATCAAATTAATAATATTTTTTATAATTACAAAAAAAATAATTTTATTAATTTTAGTACTAGAGAACAAAATCTAATAAAAAAAGTAATATCATTATTAGATTTAGGAATACTACGTGTATCTATAAAATTAGATAACAAACAGTGGATCACTTTTAATTGGATAAAAAAAGCATTATTATTATATTTTTATATTAATCAGAGTAAATTAAATAATATAAATAAATTAAAGTACTTTGATAAGATACCTTTAAAATTTAATAATTGGGACTTTAATAAGTTTTCTAATTTAAATATTCGTGTAGTTCCTTTAGCTAACATTAGATACGGTGCTTATATTGCTAAAAATACAGTTATTATGCCATCGTATATAAATATAGGTGCTTTTATAGACGAAGGTACTATGATAGATACTTGGGCAACAATTGGTTCTTGTGCACAAATAGGTAAGAACGTTCACATATCAGGTGGAGTTGGTATAGGTGGAGTATTAGAACCAATTAGCAATAATCCAACTATTATAGAAGATAATTGTTTTATAGGAGCTCGTTCAGAAATTGTTGAAGGAGTAATAGTAGAAGAATCTTCAGTAATTTCTATGGGAGTATTTATAGGGAAAAGTACAAAAATATATAACAAAAGTACTAATACTATTAGTTATGGAAGAATACCAGCAAAATCTGTAGTTATACCTGGTAATTTACCATCGAAAGATGGTAAATATAGTATTTATTGTGCTATTATAATAAAAAAAGTAGATGATAAAACTAAAAAAAAAATACGATTAAATAATATTTTAAGAACTTAATTAGATATTAATACTTGACATTTATATATTAAATATTAATATTTACTAGTTTTATTTATTTTTTACTTAATAAAAAATTTTTTATTAAGGTAGTATATCGCGGAGTGGAGCAGCCAGGTAGCTCGTCGGGCTCATAACCCGAAGGTCGTTGGTTCAAATCCAACCTCCGCAACCTATATAATAACTTATCATTATTAATTATTTTATTTAAACACATCTAAATTAGCTTTCAATACTACATTACGTAAAATATTTTTTTTATTATTTGTTAATTTAGTTAATGGTAATCTAGTATTATCTGAAGATATTAACCCAACTTCCTTACAAATCCACTTTATTGGTACTGGATTAGGTGCTATTGATGTTAGCATCTTACACAATGGTAGTAAATTATTAAAAATAATTTTTGCTTTTTGATATTCTTTATTTATTATTAACTTAATTAATAAAGATACTTCATTAGTAGCAATATTAGATAATACTGATATAACACCACTACCACCAGATAACATAAATGGTAATATATTATCATCATTACCATTTAATATAGAAAAATTACTTGTCATATTTTTAATTAATTTAATCCGATTTATATCGTATGTAGTTTCTTTAATACCAATAATATTACTTATTTTAGATAATTTAATTACTGTTTTTGGTAAAATATCGCAACCAGATCTTTTAGGGTTATTATATATCAATTGTGGTACATTAATGTGTTCAGAAATAGTTTTAAAATGTTGGTAAATACCTTGTTGATTAGGACAAATATAATATGGAGTGATACTTAAATAAGATGATATATCATAGTGCTGAAAGTGTTTCATAATTTTTATTGCTTTTTGTGTGGAACTTGATCCAATACCAACTATAATAGGTAATCTACCTTTATTAAATTTTAAGGTCCATAGCAATAATTGTTTACGTTCTTCATGGTCAAGAGTGAAAAACTCACCAGTAGTACCGGTAATTAATAACGCATTAGTTTTATTATTACAATGATAGTCAATTAAATTTTTTAAACTAAACTTGTCTATTTTACCAGATTTATCCATGGGAGTAATTAATGCTACTATGTTACCATTAACTTTAACCTTATTCATTTTTTTTATATTTTACAAAACTTAATTTTACTTTAAAATTAATAAAATTTATTTTATTTAAGATAATATAAATTAATTAGTGAATTATTATGTTAATTTTAATAAATTATCATTTATAATTTAATAATTTTAATTAAATAAATTATTAATATATAATTATATTATTTATATTAATTAAATCGTTGAATTATAATATTATTTGTTTATTTAAAAGTAAATACAATTATGTTAGATAAAAATTTATTAAAGGAAAAAATACATTTAACTGCTAAAAAATTAAACTATAGACAATTTAAATTAGATATTAAAACATTAAAAAAACAAGAAAAATGTAGGAAAATTTTACAATTAAAAATAGAAAAATTACAAGCAGAAAGAAATTCTAAGTCAAGAAAAATTAGTGTTATGAAATCTAATGGAGAAGATATTACTTCCTTATGTCAAGAAGTTGTCAAAATTCGTAAAAAACTAAAAGATACTAAAGTAGAATTAGACTTATTAAAAAACTCTATTCGTAATTATGAACTATTAATACCTAATATTACTAATGATGATGTTCCTATTGGAAATAATAAAAACTTTAATAAAGAAATATTTAAATGGGGAAAGAAAACTAATTGTAATAAATTATTTAAAAATCATGTTGATTTAGGTAGAAATATTGGTGATTTAGATTTTTCATTAGCTGCTAAAATAACTGGTTCTAGATTTGTAGTAATGAAAAATAATATTGCCCGTTTATATAGAATACTATCTCAATTTATGTTAGAAATACATACAACATTACATAATTATGTAGAATATTATGTGCCATACTTAGTAAACTTTGAGTCGTTATATGGTGCTGGTCAATTACCGAAATTTAATAATGATTTATTTTATACTCATTTTATTAATAAAGCTATCAGTAATGATAAATCTTACGCTCTCATACCAACAGCTGAGGTACCATTAATAAATATTATGCGTAATGAAATTATTGAGGAAGATAAATTACCAATAAAAATGGTTGCTTGTACTCCTTGTTTTAGAGCAGAAGCAGGTGCTTATGGACAGGATACTAAGGGATTAATTCGTATGCATCAATTCGATAAAGTAGAAATGATACAATTTGTTAAACCAGAAAATTCTATTCAGGCTTTAGAAGATTTGACAAGTCATGCTGAAAAAATATTAAAATTATTAAACTTACCTTATAGAAAAATTTTATTATGTACGGGTGATACAGGATTTACTTCATGTAAAACTTATGATTTAGAAGTATGGTTACCAGCTAGTAAAACATATAAAGAAGTGTCTTCTTGTTCAAATACAAGTGATTTTCAATCTAGAAGAATGAAAATTCGTTATAAAAATTCAATAAATAATAAGTTAGAACTAGTACATATTATTAATGGTTCTGGTTTAGCTATTGGTAGGACATTAGTGGCTATTATGGAAAATTATCAACAATCTAATGGTAAAATTAAAGTTCCAAAAATATTGGAACCATATATGAATGGATTGACTTATCTGTAAAATTATTATATAATATGTTCAATAATATTTATTTATAAATATATTAATACTATAAAAAAGGATGTGTTAGTGATATTATTTTTAGTTTTTATTACATTATTGTTAATAATTATTAATAGTCTAAAGATTGTTCCTCAAGGTTATCAATGGACAATAGAAAGATTTGGTCGATTTATTCAAACATTACAACCAGGATTAAGTTTAATAATACCATTTGTAGATAGAGTTGGTCATAAAATAAATATGATGGAACAAGTATTAGATATTCCTTCACAAGAAATAATATCAAAAGATAATGCTAATGTAAAAATAGATGCTGTATGTTTTATTCAAGTAATTAATGCAGAACAAGCTGCTTATAAAGTAAGTAATTTAAATCAAGCAATATTAAATTTGACTATGACTAATATACGTACAGTACTAGGAGCAATGGAATTAGACGAAATGCTTTCACAAAGAGATAATATAAATATACAATTATTAAAAATTATTGATGACGCTACTAATAATTGGGGTGTAAAAATTACAAGAGTGGAAATTAGGGATATAAAACCACCAGTAGAAATGATAAATGCTATGAATGCTCAAATGAAAGCAGAACGTACTAAAAGAGCTGAAATCTTAGAAGCTGAAGGAGTAAGACAATCACAAATTTTGAAGGCTGAGGGAGAAAAACAATCACAAATTTTGAAGGCTGAAGGAGAAAAACAATCACAAATTTTGAAGGCTGAGGCTAGAGAAAGAGCTGCTGAAGCTGAGGCTCATGCTACACATATTGTTTCTGAAGCTATATCTTCTGGAGATATACAAGCTATAAATTATTTTATAGCACAAAAATATACTGATGCATTAAGTAGTATAGGTATGGCTAATAATAGTAAAATTATTATGATGCCGTTGGATACTACAAATCTAATTAGCTCAATTAATGGAATTGCAGAATTAATAAAACAAAATAAATAAAGAATAAAGAGAAGATAAAACTATTTAAATGAAAAGTAATTAATTTTATTAATTATTTCTTCTAAAATTAAATCAATTGATTTAGCACCATCTATTTCTGTATAGGAAGTTATATTACCTAGTTTAACTTCCTGTTTATAATAATTGATTATATTGCTAATTTGTTTATTATGAATTTTTAATCTATGATTAATAATACTGATATTATCATCTTTTCTAGATACTAATTGTTCTTGGGTAATATTATCCAAACCACCTACTATAGGTGGATTGTATTTTATATGATATATTCTACCTGATGATTCATGAATACGTCTACCTAATAAGCGTTTTATAATAATTTTATATGACAACTTAATATTAAAAACAAAGTTAATTCTAATATTATTAATAGTTAAATATTGAGCTTGATTAATACTTCTAGGAAATCCATCTAATATAAATCCATTATTACAATCATCCTTACAAAGACGCATCTTAACTACATTACATACTATATTATCTGATATTAAATCACCTAAATTAATATTATTAGAAATATTATTATTAACTGCTAGTTTACGTAATAATTCGCCCACAGATATTTTAGGTATCTTATATTTTTTAGCAAGTAAATTAGATTGTGTACCTTTACCAGTCCCTGGAGCACCAATTAAAATTACTCGAATATTTTTATCAATATTCATAAAATTAAATTAGTAATTGATTAATAATTTTAACAAAAGTTCCCGGATTATCTAAATAATTACTTTCCATTAATAATGCTTGACTAAATAATAATTCAACCCATTGATTAAATTCATCATCTTCTTTTATACAAGACATCTTATTAATTATACTATGTTTATAATTAATTAATAAAATATATTTAATTTTTGGTGTTGATTGACCAGTATTTTTTAATAATTTAGCCATTTGAGTAGTTACACTATTATCTTCACTTACTAATGCTACCGGTGATGTCACTAACTTTTTTGTAAATTTAACATCAATTACTTTATCACCTAAATAATTTTTTATTCGATAAATAAAATTATTAGAAGATTCAACTGGATCTGTTAAGTGTATTATGTTTTCAGCATTAGCATATTTATTTATTAAATCATCCTCTTTACTAGACAAATGAAATTTTTTACCATTAAAATCATTAATATAATTCATCATCCATTCATCAACTGTATCAAATAACAATAGCACTACAATATTATTTTTTTTCAAAATCTCTATATGTGGACTATATTTAGCTGAATTATAACTACTAGCAATAATATAATATATTTTATCTTGTTCTTGTTTCATGCAATTAATATACATATCTAATGACATATAATCATACTGATCATTACTATTTGTATGTGAAAATCTTAATAAGCTAGATAATAGTTTTTTATTTTTCAAATCTTCAGCTACACCTTCTTTAAAAATTAAACCAAACTGTTTCCAAAAAATTTTATATTTATCCTCATTATTTTTTGCTAATTTTTCTAACATAATAAGTACTTTTTTTGTAATACTATTTTTTATTTTATTAATTATTTTATTTTCTTGTAAAACTTCACGAGACACATTAAGTGGTAAATCATTAGAATCTATAATTCCTCTTACAAAACGTAAATAATTTGGTAAAAAGCTACTAACATTATCCATAATGAATATACGTTTAACATATAATTTTAAACCAATCTTTTGTTCATTATGCCAAGGATTGTATGTGAATTTACTAGGAATATACAACAATATAGTGTATTCTTGTTTACCTTCAATAAAACTATGTTGCCAATGTAATGGATTATTATGATCTCCAGTAATATGTTTATAAAATTCTATATACTCGTTATCTTTAATATCTACTTTATTGCGGGTCCATATAGCTTTAGCTTGATTAATTTGCTTCCAAACATTATTATTTTTACTATCACAATGCTGTAACTTAATTGGTAATTGAATATGATCAGAATATTTATTTATAACATTCTTTAATTTCCAATAATCAAGAAATTCTTCTTCATTATCTTTTAAATATAATATAACTCTAGTACCATGATTAGGTTTATCTAAATAATCAATAGTGTATTGATCTTTACCATCTGATTCCCATAACACACCATTAACATCATTAAACGACTTAGTATGTACAACAACTTTATTAGCTACAATAAATGACGAATAAAAACCAACACCAAAATGACCAATAAGATTACTATTTAACTTATTTTCAAATTCCTTTAATTTAATAAACTCTTTCGTTCCAGATTTAGCAATTGTTCCTAAATTACTTATTACTTCATTATAACTCATACCAATACCATTATCATCTATAATAATAGAACGATCTTGTTTATTAAAAGAAACCATAATACAAAAATCATTATTATTATATTTATATAATTCAGGTTTAGACAACATTAAAAACTTTAATTTATCTATTGCATCTGATGCATTAGATATTAACTCGCGTAAAAAAATTTCTTTATTTGAGTATAAAGAATTAATCATTATATTCAATATTTGTTTAGTCTCAGATTGGAAACCTCGTACCTCTTTTTTATTCATATAAATCACCTAAATTGATAAATAATTTACTTTATTAAGAATTAATTTTATATCTTCTAATTATGGAATGAGATAAAGTATTAAAATCTATTGATTCTATTTCACTACCTACTGGTATACCATAAGCAATACGACTAACAACAATATTATAATTTTTACATATTCCAGCAATATAGTTACTAGTAATTTCACCTTCTACAGTAGAACTAGTAGCAACAATAACTTCTTTTATCAAATTTTTTTTTAATCTATTTTCTAACATATCTAAATTAATATCATTAGATCTAATTCCATCTATTGGTGATAAGCAACCAAACAATACAAAATATAATCCAGAAAATTGACCTGTTTGTTCTATAGCAAATACATCAGCAGGATTTTCTACTACACAAATTTGTTTACAATTTATTCTATCTTGACTAGAACAAATATCACAAATATTTTTTGTAGTAAAATTAAAACACATAGTACATTGATTAATATTTAACATTACATCATTTAATGATTTGTATAAATCAGTTCCTACTTTTTTATTTCTTAGTAAAAAGAACATAATTCTTTGCGCTGACTTAGGTCCAATACCAGGTAAAGTTTTTAATATTTTTACTAAATTATCTATTATACTATTATTCATTTATAATATTAATAACTTGCAATTATAAATTAACATATATCAAATTCTTAATAAAATATTTAGTATATTATAATTTTATAATCTAAAAATCAATAATTAATTAATTTTAGTAATGTTATTTCTACCACTAATTTTTTATTATCTACTATTAATAATTCTTTATAACCATTTAATACTAAATCAATATAATTTCTTATAGTATTAATTGATAATGATTTTGAAATACTGTTTAAACGAAATAATATGTTTTTATTATAATTAATATTGTAATTTGATAAAGTTTTAATTAATAAAATATCATGTAGTATTAATAAGATATCAGTTAAAAATTTTTCCCAATTAATATTGTTTGTAGATATATTATTAATAGTATTAATTAATTGATTAGTATCATTTAATATTATTAATTCAAGAATTAATACTAATTGATTAATATCCACTATACCAAGCATCCTAACTACAATATTTAAAATTATCTTTCCTTTACCAAAAACTATAGCTTGATCAGTTAAATTTAATGCATCACGTAAACTACCATTAGCAACATTTGTAATATAAATTATTGCTTGCTTATCAAATAATATTTGTTCTTTAGTTAAAATAGTTTTTAAATATAAAATAATTTCGTCATTACTTATTTTTAATAAATTAAAATGTAAACAACGAGAAGTAATTACTTTTGGTATTTTATTATATTCAGTAGTAGCTAATAAAAATTTAACATGTGAAGGAGGTTCTTCTAGTATTTTTAATAAAGCATTAAAGCTACTACGAGATAGCATATGTACTTCATCAATTAAATAGATTTTAAATTTTCCTTTTACCGGAAAATACTGAGCATTATCTATTAATTCTTTAATATTATCTATTCCAGAAGATGATGCAGCATCAATTTCTATTAAATCAATAAAGCAATTATTTTGTATTTCTACACATGCATCACATGTATCACAAATATTTATACTATTATTAATACAATTCAAACTTTTAGCTAATAATCTAGCTATTGTAGTTTTTCCTATACCATAGGAACCAGAAAAAATATATGCATAATGAATTTTATTTAAGTTAAATGCGTTAGTAAAAGCATTAACTATGTGATCTTGGCCTATTAAATCATTAAAACATCTAGGACGCCATTTTAATGTCAGTGGTTTATAAATCATATAAATTAAATTGGTGTAATATAAATACTAATTATTATTAAATAATAATAAACTATAATTCTTAATACCAATATTATTTAATATATTTTCTCCTCCTAATTCAATTAAATTAATAATAAAAGCAGCATTATTTACTATACCATTAAGTCTCCTTATTAATTTAGCTACTGCACATATTGTTCCTCCAGTAGCTAGTAAATCATCTACTATTAATACTTTATCACCAGGAGTAATAGAGTCTTTATGTATTTCTAATTTATTATTACCATATTCTAATATATAATTCTCACTTATTGTTTCTCTAGGTAATTTACCTGGTTTTCTTACTGGAACAAATCCTAATCCCAATGATAATGCTAATGGAGCTCCAAATAAAAATCCTCTAGCTTCTATACCAACTATTTTATTTAAATTATAATTACGATAATAATTAGTTAATAATGATATACTAGCAGCATATGCGCATGGATGTTTAACTAAATTAGTAATATCTCTAAACAATAAACCAGGTCTAGGATAATTCGGAACTGATATTATATTTTTTTTAATTAATGCTAATTTTTCTTGCTCTAAGAGCATAATATAAATAACCAAAATTATTATAAATAATAATATTATGTATTAATATAATTAATTATAATATCTAAATTAACGACAAAAATTGCTTTCTAAAATAAATATCTATTTTGATGATAATTAATATAAAACATCATCTACAATTTATATAAAAAATTATTTGGATAATTAGTAATTACTATCACTATCACAAATATACTACAGCTGCTTCTTCCCAGACCTGACTGGATTTATATAAATAGATAATATAATAACACCAATTATCCTGAGTACTATATTAAAATAAATTGATTATAACTGTCAATTTATTATTAATAATTATTTATTTACATCATAATAGTTGATGTAATTTATTAATAGTTTTATATTTTGTTAAATTTTTGTAATTTATATAATTTATAATAATAATTACGTTTTTTTAATAAAAAATCATGTGTTCCGCATTCTATAATACTACCCTTACGTAAGACTACTATTTTGTCAGCATGAATAATGGTAGATAATCTATGAGCAATAACGATTAGTGTCAAATTCTTGCGAATTTTATTAATTACTTTTGCAATAGCTAATTCCGTACCGTAATCAATATTAGAAGTTGCTTCATCTAAAATTAGTATTTTAGGATGTAATATTAAAGCTCTTGCTAATGTTAATAATTGTCTTTGTCCAGCAGATAAAGAATTACCATATTCACTAAGTTTAGTAAATAGTCCATTAGGTAAAGAATGTACTAGTGATGCTAATTTAATTTGCTTTAGTATAGTCCATATATCATGCTCTTTAATATTACTACCAAGTGATAAATTTTCATATATTGTATCAGCCATAATAACTGGATCCTGTTGTACCATTAGTATACCATTGTGAATTACTTTATGAGTTAGAGTTTCAATTGACCTATTATCCAAAAATATAGTATTTTTACTAATTGGGTAATTACCTATTATGAGATTAGCTAAAGTACTTTTACCACTACCAGTATGCCCAACTAAAGCAACAAAATATTTATCAGGTATAATAATATTTATATTATTAAGTATGTTTATATTATTATTGTATGAGAAATTTAAATTTTTTATAACTATATTACCATTATTAAGTAATTTATTATCTAGTCCATATTTTTGTATTGGACTATCCATTAATTTAAATATACGTTCTCCTGCTACTATAGCTTGTTGAATAATAGATTGTTGAGATGTTAGTTCTATTAATGGTTCATTTAATCTACTTAAATAATTAATAAAGGCATATAATATACCAACACTAATTAGTTGTTTATTAAAACTAAAAATAAGTAAGATACTACATAAAAGAATAGAAAAAAGTAAATTTAGTAAAGGACGTAATAAATAACCATCTAATTTTAGAGTCAACATACGTAATTTAAAATGTATATTACTAGCTCTTTTTAATTTATTTGCAAAACGTTTTTGTTGACAAAATTGTTGTATAATTAACATACCACTGATAGTTTCGTTAAAAAAACTATTAATTTTTGCTACATAAGAACGTAGTTTTCTAACTATCGGAGTACAATAATATTGATATAACCACATTACTAAAAATACTAAAGGAAATAATAATAATGAAACACAAGCTAACTGATAATTTAATAAAAACATAGCTATTAACATAGCAATAATTAAAGCTACACTACGTAATACTGATGATATTACTGTAAGAAATAGATCTTTTACTACTTCTGTATCATTAGTAATGCAAGATATTAATTGTCCAACTGATTTATTATCAAATATTTTAATTGGTTGTCTTAAAACTGTATTCATTAAATCAATTCTTAGTTGTTGAACAATATCTATAGAAGTTTTATTAAATTTTAAGGATTGATAATAACGTAATATTACAGATTTAATTTGTAATATAACAAATGCTATTAATAGCATTATTATAATAAATATAGATAATTTTTGGCTAGTTAAAAAATTATCTATAAAATAACTAATAATCATTGTACCAGTTACCTCGTCTAATGAAGCAAGACATAACATAAGTATAGCAATAATTATTGATTTTTGATGATTTGTGCTATAATTCAATAATCTTTTTAAAGTAGACCAAAGATTTTTCCAATTATTCATTATCTTTCCAAGATTATTTTATTTAAGAGTGGCTTTCAGTTGTTGATAATGATATATTTTTTTATACCATATAGATTGTTTTAATAAAAAAGAATGTGTACCTTGTTCTATTATATTACCATTATTAAATACTAAAATATGATCAGCATGCTTTATAGAGTTTAATTTATGACTAATAATAATTAATGTTTTATTTTTTTTCCATTTATGTATATTGCTAAGTATTTGATTTTCAGTTTCTGTGTCTACTGCAGATAGCGCATCGTCTAAAATTAGTATATCAGCAGAATCTGATAATAAAGATCTAGCTATAGCTATTCTTTGTTTTTGTCCTCCAGATAACATCATGCCTCTTTCTCCTACCTTAGTATAATAACCATTAGGTAAATTAATAATTTCTTGATGTATGCAAGCCATATTTGTAACTTTTTTTATATCATTAAAATTAATATTATGTCTACCTAAAGTAATATTATTTATTATACTATCGGAAAATAAAAAATTATTTTGATTAACTACAGATAATTTATTTCTCCACTTATTTAATATTAATGAATATAATGGTATATTGTGATACAATATTTCACCGTGTTCTAAATCAAAATTTCTTAAAATTAATGATAATAAGGTACTTTTACCAGAACCAGTAGGACCACATATACCTATAATTGACCCTGCTTTAATAATATAATCAATATTATTTAATACAATTTTATTGGTTTTTGGATACGAAAATTTTTTAATTTTTAAAATTATATCCCCCTGACAACTAGGTAAATTTAATTTACCATCAATAATCTTATAAGATTCATTTAACATCTGATCGATTCTAGTGTAAGCTGCACTACCACGTTCTACAATATTAAACATCCAAGCTAGTGCTAGCATTGGCCAAATCATTAATCCTAAATACATAATAAAACTAGTTAGTTGCCCTAATGTCATTTGTTTATTAATTACTAACCAACTACCACCAAATACGGCTAGTAGATTAGATAATCCTATAGTTAGATAAATTATTGGGTCGAATCTTGAATCAATCAGAGCAACATCCATATTTTTTTTACTAGTATCTATTGCTATATCGGTAAAATATTTTAATTGTCTTTGTTCGATACCAAATATCTTAATCATTCTTATATTAGTTAGATCTTCTTGAACCCTACTATTTAATAAAGAAAATGATGCTTGTGCTAAACGAAAATATTGATGTAATTTTTTACCATCGTTATTAATTATAAATGCCATTATTGGCATAGGAGCTAATGATAATATAGTTAACTTCCAATCTATTTTTAATACCATAATAAATATTACAGAACATCCTATTACCAAAGAATCTACTAATGTTAATACTCCTTCACCAGCCGCAAATACAACACGATCGACATCATTAGTTGCTCTAGCTATTAAATCTCCAGTTCTATAATTAGAATAAAATTCTGGTGATTGATTACTTAATAAGTAATATAATTTGTTACGTAATTCAACAGCTAATTTGTAAGCTGATCCGAATAACAATATTCTCCAAGCATAACGTAACCAGTAAGCAATAACTGCAATAATAATCATTATTATTATAATATATATTATATATAATTGATTATAAGATTTTAATAATACAGTATCAACAATATTACCAACCATAATTGGCGGTATTAATTGTAATAAAGCTATTAGAAACAATATTATTATAGCTCCAGTATAGTGGCGCCATTCTCGATAGAAAAACCATTTTAATTGTTTAAATAGTCTCAATGTATTATCCAATAATTTTAAAAAATATAGATACTTTAATAAATTTTTCAATAGAAATTAACATTATCAATAATTATAACTATTAATTAATACGCACTTTAATTATTGATAATTATTAGTTATTCTTATTTATTATCATTAAAATTTAAATTAATATTATACTTTTTATTTGTAAATTAATATAAAAATTTTTATTTTCAATATTTGAAACAAATACCAACATATTAAAATTAGTTTTAGTAAAAAATTATGATTAGTATTTATTATAATTATGCTAATGCTAAGTTGGTTACGTCATCAATAGAATTAACTAATTTTATATCAATTTTGTTTAAGATATTTTTTGGTATATTTTTTAAATTATGTTGATTATCACAAGGTATTAAAACAGTTTTAATACCACTTCTATGAGCAGCTAATAATTTTTCTTTTAAACCGCCAATAGGCAGTACATTTCCATTTAATGTAATTTCTCCAGTCATAGCTATACTACTTTTAATAGGTTTTTTTGATAACGAAGATATTAAAGCAGTATATATGGCAATACCAGCACTAGGACCATCTTTAGGTATAGCTCCTTCTGGAACATGTACATGAATATCTGTTGTTTGATAAAATGTTGGATTTATTTTAAATTTATTAACATTTGATCTAACAACAGTAAGAGCAATTTTTATTGATTCTTGCATAATCTTTCCTAAAGATCCAGTGTAAACTAATTTACCGTTACCAAATACGCAAGTAGTTTCAATAATTAATAAATCACCTCCTGAATCAGTCCAAGCTAATCCATTTACTTGTCCTATTACATTCTTGTTATTTTTATACTTAAAATTAAATTTTTTTATACCAATAAAATTACTTAAATTATTATTATTAATTTTAATATTATTAATATCATTACCTGTTAATATTAATTTAACCGTTTTTCTACATATTTTTGATATTTCCCGTTCTAAATTACGAACTCCTGCTTCCCTTGTGTAGTATCTAATAATATCTAGTACTGCATTATCATCTATATGTAATTCTTTGTCTTTTAAAGAATTTTTTTTAATTTGCTTAGGTATTAAATATTTTTTTGCAATATTAAGTTTTTCTTCTTCAGAATATCCAGAAATTCTAATTATTTCCATTCTATCTAACAAAGGTGGTATTATATTGGTAGAATTAGCAGTTGCAATAAACATAACATGAGATAAATCATAATCAACTTCTAAATAATTATCATTAAATGTTTTATTTTGCTCTGGATCTAATGCTTCTAATAAAGCTGATGCAGGATCACCTCTCATATCAAAAGATATTTTGTCAATTTCATCTAACAAAAATACAGGATTAATTACTTTACTCTTGGAGATTTTTTGTATTAATTTTCCCGGCATAGATCCAATATATGTTCTGCGATGACCACGTATTTCAGCTTCATCTCTCATTCCTCCAAGAGACATATGTATATATTTTCTTCCGGTAGCTTTTGCTATTGATTTACCTAATGAAGTTTTACCTACACCAGGTGGTCCTATTAAACATAATATTAATCCATTTACTTTATTGCTTCTATTTTGTACAGCCAAATATTCTAGTATATATTCTTTTACTTGATCTAAACCATAATGATCATTATCTAAAATATTTTTAGCTACAAATAAATCTTTTTTTATTTTACTACGTTTACTCCATGGAATTGCTAACATCCAATCTATGTAACTTCTTACAACAGTAGCCTCTGCTGATATAGGTGACATCATTTTTAGTTTATATAACTCATTTTTAGTTTTATCTTTAGCTATTT
>JAOBJS010000039.1 GCA_025728375.1 Candidatus Lightella neohaematopini | reverse complement strand
CCTTAAAAATTGCATTAATTAATTTATCTGCTATTCCAGCTCCTGCAGGTACAATGCCTGTAGTATTAGGATCAGGTTGGCCAGGAGTATTACTACATGAAGCTGTAGGTCATGGTTTAGAAAGTGATTTTAACCGACAAGGTAGTTCAGTATTTAGTAATAAATTAAATACATTAGTTATATCAGAATTATGTACTATTGTGGATGATGGTACTTTAAAAGATTCTAGGGGATCATTAATGATTGATGATGAAGGTACTCCTAGTCAGTATAATATACTAATTAAAAATGGTTATTTAGTAAAATATATGCAAGATAAATTAAATGCTAAGTTAATGGGATTACACCCAACCGGTAATGGTCGTAGAGAGTCATATGCACACTTACCAATACCAAGAATGACTAACACATACATGTTACCAGGTAATACTAATATTCAGGATATTATTAAGAGTGTTAATTATGGTATATACGCTGTAAACTTTAGTGGTGGGCAAGTAGATATCACTTCTGGTAAGTTTGTATTTTCAACTTCAGAAGCTTACCTAATAAAAAATGGATATATAAACAAACCAATTAAAAATGCAACACTAATTGGATCAGGTATTGAAATTATGAATAAAATCACCATGGTTGGTGATGATCTAAAAATAGATAGCGGAATTGGCTTATGTAGTAAAAATGGACAAACTATTCCAGTTACTGTAGGTCAACCAACAATAAAAATAGATCAAATGGTAGTCGGAGGTACTAAAATAAGAGAATAAAATAATAAAGAATTCTTTTTTATTCAATATTCAATAAGTCGTCACCATGCATATCTATCATTTCTAATGCCTTACCACCCCCCCTAGCAACACAAGTAAGTGGATCATCAGCAATAACTACCGGAATACTAGTTTTATCCATAATTAATTGATCTAAATTAACTAATAATGCACCACCTCCTGTTAATATCATTCCTTTCTCTGAAATATCGGAAGCTAATTCTGGAGGACATTGTTCTAGAGCAATCATTATAGCACTAACAATACCTGTTAGTGTTTCTTGTAAAGCACCTAATATTTCTTCAGAATTTAAACTAAAACTACGAGGAATACCTTCTGCTAAATTACGTCCTCTAACTTCAATAGTTTTAATTTCATCATTGTTATTAATACAAGCTAACCCTATACTATTTTTAATTCTTTCTGCTGTTACTTCTCCTATTAATGAACCATAATTTCTACGAACATAATTAATAATAGCTTCATCAAAACGATCACCACCAATTCTTACTGAAGAAGAATATACCACTCCATTCAAAGAAATAACTGCTACTTCCGTAGTCCCTCCACCAACATCCACAACCATAGAACCAATTGCTTCTGATACTGGTAGTCCAGCGCCAATAGCTGCTGCCATTGGTTCATCAATTAAAAATACTTCTCTAGCACCTGCTCCTTGAGCAGATTCTTTAATAGCTCTACGTTCTACTCTAGTGGCTCCGACAGGTACACAAACTAAAACTCTAGGACTAGGTCGCATAAAAAAACTATTACTATGAACTTGTTTAATAAAATGTTGCAACATTTTTTCAGTAATAAAAAAATCAGCAATAACTCCATCTTTCATTGGCCTAATAGCAGAAATATGACCAGGAGTACGACCTAACATTAATTTTGCTGCACTACCAACAGCAGCAACATTTTTTGGACATCCCATACGATCATGTCTAATAGCAACAACAGATGGTTCATTTAGCACAATACCTTGTCCACGAACATATATTAAAGTATTAGCTGTTCCTAAATCTATGGATAAATCGTTAGAAAAAATACCTCTTATTTTTTTTAACATAACAAGAATAATAAATAATTTAATGTTAAACTTATTTGTTTTTTAGACAAAAAATAAATTGAATATACATTTTAATTTAAAATAAAATATATATACTCTACTACTTTAATATTAGTATAATAAGTAGTAAAATATTAACAAATTAAATTTTTTAAGTTTTTATAATAAAAAATATGCATAATAAATTTAATATATTACTAATTAATGGACCAAATATTAACATTTTATCATTAAGAGAAAGTAAATATTATAACAACGTTAATATTAATAGTATTATACGCAATCTTAAATTATTAGCAAATAAATTAAAAGTTAATTTTAACTATTTTCAATCTAATGCAGAACATAAAATAATTAATTGTATTCAACAGT
>JAOBJS010000038.1 GCA_025728375.1 Candidatus Lightella neohaematopini | reverse complement strand
TCACAAATTAAATGCATACAACATAGAAACAATATTATGTGATCCATTATTAGAAGGAAAAACTAATTATAACTTAGTATCTTTAGAAAAATTAGTTACTAAATCTAATATAATCACATTACACACTCCATTAAATAAATATGGTAAATATCCTACTTGGCATTTAATTAATAAAGATATTATAGATATTATACCAACTAATAGCATTATTATTAATACTGCTAGAGGATCAGTAATAGATAATAAGTTTTTATTAAAAGTGATCAATAATGGTAAATTAATACACATAATTTTAGATGTCTGGGAAAATGAGCCAAATATATCAATACAACTACTAAATAAAGTTATTATTGGTACTCCTCATATTGCTGGTTATACATTAATCAGTAAAATAAAAGGAATCATTAAAATATTTAGTGATTGTATTAATTTTTTTAATTTAAATTTAGATAATAGCTGGTATAAATTACTACCATTTAATATAATTAAATACAATGTAAATTGTACTTCATTAAATGATGATATTTTAAGATTACTAATTAATAAGTTATATAATATAAAAAATGATGATATAAAATTAAGAAATATAATAAAAAATTGTGGTAATTTTAATTTATTAAGAAAAAATTATAAATATCGTTATGAATGGTCAACAATTAATGTTACCTCCTATAATGTTAATATACTTAAAAAACTTTTTGATATTGGTTTTACTGTTAAACAGAAATTTGATTAATATAATTTATATTTAAATTGATAATTTTAAATTAAATATGAAATTAGCACTTGGTGTTGAATATGTTGGTACCAACTATCATGGTTGGCAAAAACAAAATAATTTACCTAGCATACAAGAGGAAATAGAAAAAGCAATATTTAATATAACTAATAAAAAAGTTAATATTTTTTGTGCTGGTAGAACAGATGCTGGAGTGCATGCTGTTGGACAAGTAATTCATTTTAATACGGATACTAATTTACCAAATAAAGCTTGGATAATGGGAATTAATTCTAATTTACCTAATAATATTTCTATTAAATGGATTAAAAAGGTACCAGATTCGTTTCATGCTAGATATAGTGCTTATGCTAGAAGATATCAATATATTATATATAATAATAAAATACGCTCATCTCTATATTATAATAGAGTTAATCATGTATATTATTTATTAAATGAATCAAGTATGAAAAAAGCAGCAAGTTATTTAATAGGAGAACATAATTTTATTTCAATTAAACAGTCAGGTTGTCAATCTATATCCTCTTGGAGAAAAATATATAATTTATCTATCAATAGATATGGTGATTATTTAGTAATTGATATCAAAGCTAATTCGTTTTTATATCGTATGGTGAGAAATATTGTAGGAATATTACTAGATATTGGTTCTGGAAAAAAATCGATAGACTGGATAAAAAATATTATTAATGTAAATAGAAAGATAAATTTAATTAAAACTGCTTCAGCAAATGGTCTATATCTAGTATTAGTATACTATCCACGTAAATTCTTAATTCCAAGACATTTTGATGTTAAATATTTTTTTTAATAAACATTAATATAAAATTTTACTATAGTTTGTAATTTATATGAATTGGATTAATAAAGTAATAAAAAAGAATATTACAACAATTAATAAGTCAAATATACCAAATAACATATGGACAAAATGTAATTATTGTAATCAGATTCTATATAAAAAAGAATTAATAAAAAATTTAAATGTGTGTCCTAAATGTGATTATCATATGTATATACCAGCTAGATTAAGATTGAATACATTTTTAGATAATAAGAAAAAACTAGAGTTAGGTGTTAATATTATAGATAAGGATATATTTAATTTTAAAGATAAAATAAGGTACCACGATCGTTTATTAATGGCAAAAAAATTAACTAAGGAACATAATGCATTAGTAGTTATAAAGGGTACATTATATAATATGCCAGTAGTAGCTATATCATTTGAATTTAAATTTATTGGTGGTTCTATGTCTGTTTCAGTAGGTGAAAAATTTATAATGGCTGTTAATCAATCATTAAAAGATAGTTGCCCATTAATATGTTTTAGTGCAAGTGGTGGAGCTAGAATACAAGAAGATGTATTAGCTCTAATGCAAATGGCTAAAGTTAGTGCTGCAATATACCATTTAAAAAAAAGATGTTTACCTTATATTACGATATTAACTAATCCGACTATGGGTGGTGTTTCTGCAAGCTTAGCAATGTT
>JAOBJS010000037.1 GCA_025728375.1 Candidatus Lightella neohaematopini | reverse complement strand
AGCGTACACTGTTTTTTTGTTATGTCAAGTTGATTTGTTATAAAAATAATTATGGCTTTTTATTATTATAAATAATATCACTAAAGATATTTTTAGGAGCAATATTTTTATGTATATCAAAAAATTTTATTATATTAACAATCATATTAGATGGGCCAGCCATATATAAATCATATTTTTTCATATTAATTTTATAACATTTTAGTAAATCTAAAACTGTCCCAGTTTTATTTTTCCATATATTATTATGATTTTCTACTATTAATTTAATTAAAATATTATTTAATTTATTATTAATTAAATTTAGTTTATTCAAATTATAAAAATCATAAACATTTTTTACTCCCCAATAAAATATTATTTTTTTATTAGGTTGTTGTTTAAAAATTGTAAATAATATAGATTGAGCATAAGAAAAACCAGTTCCTCCAACAATTAATACAATTGGATAATTATTAATTCTTAATCCTGCGTTTCCATAAGGTATATCTACTAATATAGTTTTTTTGTACGATATGTAACTAATTATATCAACTATTTTTTGATTAAATATTGATGATCCAATATGTAGTTCTATAAAATTTTTATTTAATGGTGATGATGCTAAAGAAAATGGATATTTATTATCATTTATTAATAATAATAAATATTGCCCTGCTGTAAAAGTAATATTATTTACTAATTTTAGACGTACTCGATAAGTAAATCTAGCAATTTTCTTTAATGAATACAATGTGCATTGTATAATAGACATATTATAATTTATTATTTAATAATTTTAATCATATATTTAGTTTTTTCCATATTTGGTCAATTTTTTTTTCTACATCTTTACTCATATTAATTAATTTACCCCATTTACGATCTACTTCTCCTGACCATTTATTAGTAGCATCAATACCCATTTTAGAACCAATACGAATTTTTTGAGAAGCAAAATCTAAATAATCTATTGGCATATTATTTAATATTAAAGTATCTCTTATTGGATCAGTACGTGTAGTTATTGCCCATATTACATCATTCCACTTACGGATATTTATATCATCATCACATACAATAATATACTTATTATACATAAATTGTTTTAAAAATGACCAAATACCAGCCATAATTATTTTAGCATGTCCAGCATATTCTTTTTTTATAGAAACTATTGCTAATCTGTAAGAGCATCCAGAAGATGGTAAATAAAAATCTTTTATTTCCGGAAATTTGTTTTTAATTATTGGAATAAATATCTCATTTAAAGCTTCACTAATTTTTGATGGTTCATCTGGGGGCCTACTAGTATAAGTAGAATGATAAATAGCATCATTTTTTTTAGTTATATGTGTAATAGTTAATACTGGAAACTTATCTTTTTCATTATAGTATCCTGTATGATCACCATGAGGTCCTTCTATGGCTATATAGTTAGATTTTAAATAGCCTTCCAAAATTATTTCTGCGTTAGCAGGTACTTGTAAATCACAAGATATACACTTGACTAATTCTGTTTTTTGTTTTCTTAGTAAACCAGCAAAAGAATATTCTGATAATGTACTTGGTAATGGAGCTACTGCTGATATAGCGGTAGCTGGATCAACTCCTATTGCTATAGCTACAGGAAATTTTTTGCTATTATTTAATTTTTTCCATTTTCTAAAATCTAATGCTCCATCTCTTTGATGAAGCCAACGTATTATAATTTTATTTTTATCAATTACTTGCTGTCTATAAACTCCTAAGTTTTGTCTGCCATTTAATCCTTTTGTTATAGTAATTCCCCAAGTAATTAGTGGTCCAGCATCGTCAGGCCAACAATGCATAATAGGAATTTTGTTTAAATCAACATCATTATCTTGTAAAATTAATTCTTGACATGGAGCTAATTTAACTATTTTTGTTGGCATATTAAGTATTTGACGAAATTTGGGTATTCTTTTTATTAAATCATAAAAACTATTAGGTGGAGTTGGAGATTGTAAAAACACTATTAAATTACCTATATCACGTAATTCTTCCTTTTTATTTATACCTAATCCTAATATAATTCTATCTATTGAACCAAAAAGATTACACAGTAATGGAATATTATATCCTTTGAGATTATTAAATAATAAAGCTGGTCCATTTCTTTTTAGTACCCTTCTAGATATTTCTGTAACTTCTAAAAATGGACTTATTAATTCACTAACAATTTTTATTTGTTTTTTATATTCTAAAACTTTTAGAAAACTTTTTAAATCTTTAAACATTATTAATAAATTACATTAATTATTTTTATAATATCTTAAATTTGTTACTGTTAATATTATACTAATAAAAATTAAAATAGTACTAATATAAATATTATTTATATTTAGTAAATTAATAATAATTATTAAATTAATACTATGTGATAGTATATAATAATATTTACTGTATTTTTTATTATAGAGAT
>JAOBJS010000036.1 GCA_025728375.1 Candidatus Lightella neohaematopini | reverse complement strand
GGAATAATTATTAACCAGATTAATAACATAATAAGTGATTACAAAAAATATAATACTATACAATAATATATATAGATAATATTGTAACTAATCCTACTAGTATACTATTAATATATCGATGTAATATATTAGTTTCAGTATATAACATAATATTACTAGTGTATTTTAACATAAAAATAATAAAATTAATTAATTTTACTAACGGATCAGATCTCAATTGACTAGTAATAAAATAATAAAATTTTACGATAGTATTTTTATACAGTTGATCTAATCCATGCAATAAGAAGTATTTTATACGTAGATAATAATAATTATTATTAATAAATAATATTTTATAATACCAAATACTAATAGACATAATAAGACTAATAATATTAATTACAATAAAAATTAATTCTAATAATATATAATTAACGGAATCACTATAATCAATAATATTAATTCTATGAGAAACTATTATTGCCCCCACAGCAGTAGCGAGTATAATTAATATAATAATTGGTATATCACGATAAATATTAAAATTATTTAATATCTTAAATTCAATATTAACTTTATTATATATAGTTAGCATAACACGAAAAATATACATTGTAGTTACTATAGTACTAAATATCATAACATAAAATAAATAATGATTATTATTAGTTAAAATATGATTAATCATATTACTTTTAGAATAAAAACCAGCTGTAATAATTGGAAATGCTGATAAAGAACTACCCCCAATCAAAAAACCTATATATGGTATAATAGGTAATTTTTTCATCGAAGATAATTTAAATATATGTTGTTCATTAAAAATATTAATTAGTACACCAGCAGAAAGAAATAATAATGATTTACAAAACGCATGTATAATTAAATAATATAAAGATGCATTCCAAGCACCAATACTTAATGTTATAAACATATAACTAATTTGACTAATAGTAGAATATGCTAATATTTTTTTAATATTATTTTGTAATAATGCTGATAAACTAGCTATAACTACTGTTATAACTCCTATACATTGCATAAATAATAATGTATTTGGTGTAAGTATAAAAATTTTATGGATGCGAATAACTAAATATATTCCAACAGTCACCATAGTAGTAGAATGAATTAGAGCTGATACTGGAGTTGGCCCAACCATAGCATCTTTTAACCACGAATATAATGGAAATTGTGCTGATTTACCAATAATTCCAATAATTATCATATATG
Source organism: Candidatus Lightella neohaematopini (assembly GCA_025728375.1). GTDB lineage: Bacteria > Pseudomonadota > Gammaproteobacteria > Enterobacterales > Enterobacteriaceae > Lightella > Lightella neohaematopini_C. The sequence goes on along the minus strand of JAOBJS010000036.1, from coordinate 1,286 downwards.
CAATTAATGATAAAGTAGTTTTACTATGATAAAAATTCAAATTATTATCAATATCATTAAAATTAAAACTATTAAATTCATAATAAATTAAAAATATTGCTATCATTAAAAATATATCACTAAATCGGTTCATAATAAAAGATTTCATAGCAGAATAATAATTATTATTTACACGATAATAAAATCCTATCAATAGATAACTACAAAAACTTACTAATTCCCATCCAAAAAACATAAAAAATAAATTATCTGCCAGTATTATTATTAACATACTAGTAATAAATAAATTAATATAAGCAAAAAATCTTGAGTAACCCTCTTTTTTATTCATATACCATAATGAATATATTTTAATTAATGATCCTATCCCTACAGTTAACCAAGACATTACTAATGATAATTGATCTAGATATAATGAATATGTTAATGTTATTTGAGGTAGAAGTAGTTTCCACAATGTTTGTTTTACTATTATAGTATTATTACTATAACAAATAGTAATTATTATAATAGTTATTATTAATAATCCAGTAATAACGAAATTAACAAAGTTTACCAATAAATGATTATTTTTATTAATACAACAAAATAACAAGTATCCTATAAATGGAAATAATATTAATAAATATAATAAGTTCATATAATATCCTTAATGTATATCATAAATATTAATAATATTATATGTACGGTATGCTTTTAATATTAACGATAAATTAATACTAGTGTCAACAGCAGCAATGCTAATTATTACTAGATACATAATAAAACCATCAATTTGTCCTAAATAATTACCTAATACTATAAATGCTAAAGCTATAGCATTTAACATAATTTCTATACTAATTAACATAAAAATCATGTTATGGTGTAATACTAATCCAATAAGACCTACTGTAAATACAGTAAATGTAATAATTAATCCGTAAGATAATGAAATCATATTTTTATTTTCTATTAATACATAATATTACTACTATAGTAGTTAGTAATAATAATGAAATTAATTCAATTAACAATATATAATGCTGAAAAAGAAACATACTAATATCATTAATGGTAAACAATATTTCTTTATATTCCGTAAAACTAATATTGTTAATATAAATTAGTAATATTAACATAATTAATGGTATTAACATACATAAGATAGTTTTTTTATATATAATACAATTACTAAAGTTTTCATTAAATAACATAATAATTATAGTAAATAACACAATAATTGCATTGGCATATAAAATAATTTCTAACACTCCAGCTAATTCCATTTTTAGTAAAAAAAATAC
>JAOBJS010000035.1 GCA_025728375.1 Candidatus Lightella neohaematopini | reverse complement strand
TATGATTATAAAGTATTTTAATTTGGTTATTACTTATTGATGTTCCTAATATAGATACTACATTTTCAATATTAAATTGTCTTAAAGTAATAACGTCTATAAATCCTTCAACTATAATTAATTTGTTTAATTTATATATACTTTTTTTTGCTTCGTACAAACCATATATATTATCTTTTTTATGAAAAATAATATTATCATTAGAATTAATATATTTTGGATTAATATTGTTATCAATAATTCTTCCTCCAAAAGCAACTACTTGTCCATTTATATTTTTGATTGGAAAGATAATTCTATTATAAAATTTATTATATAATTGTCCATATTTATTAATATTCAAAATACCTAATTTAATTAATATGGATCTATCTTTTGCATTAAAGTTAAAATATTTATTGATTTCATACCAATTAAATGGAGAAAATCCTATTTCAAAATATGAAATAACATAACTATTTAATCCTCTAGATTTTAAAAAATTTATTGCGTCTTTTGATATTTTATCACGCACTATTTTATGATAGTAGCTACTAATTTTATTTATTATCCCATATAATTTAATTCTTTTTTCTATTTTAGAAGATTTATTTTTATTATAATTTTCATATGGTATTTTTAAATTAAACAAATTAGATAATTCTTCAATGGAACTAACAAAATCTAATTTATCATAATTCATTAAAAAATTTATAACATTTCCTCTGGCATTACAACCAAAACAATAATAAAGTTGTTTTTCCTCACTTACTAAAAATGATGGATTATTTTCTATATGAAACGGACAAAGAGAGAAAAAGTTTTTTCCTTTTTTCTTTAAGTTTATTCTTGTACTTATTACATCAATTATATTAATTTGTGACAATAACTCATTTATAAAGAAGTTAGGTATGTATTTATTCATTTAAAATAAATATTATTATATAAAATAAATTAAAAGACTTAATACTTATTAATTTTATTAAATTTAGGATTATCTCTTAATAGTTTTTTTATATGTCTTTTTATTGCAGCTGCTTTTGCTCTTTTACGTTCAGACGTTGGCTTTTCATAAAATTCGCGTCTACGTACTTCTGCTAAAATACCAGCTTTTTCACAAGATCTTTTAAATCTTCTCAATGCAATATCAAATGGTTCATTATCACGAACTTTAATTACAGGCATAATGTTATCCTCAATATCAGAAAGTATTTTGTACAAAATCTTTAATAACACTAGAAATACGAAATATATTAATATAAAATAACTTAAGTTAACAATAATTAAATATTAAATTATATTATTTATTTGCAATAAGATAATATGCGTGTTTTAGGTATTGAAACATCTTGTGATGAAACTGGTATAGCTATTTACGATAGTAAATTAGGTATATTAATAAATAATATATATAGTCAAATTAATACTCATAGTAAATATGGTGGAGTAGTTCCAGAATTAGCAGCACGTAGTCATAATGAGAATATTATATCTTTAATAAAAGATGCTTTATTAAAAACACATTCTTCTAAAAATAATATTAATGGAATAGCATATACAGCTGGTCCAGGATTAGTTGGTTCATTATTAGTTGGAGCATCAATAGCCAAATCATTAGCTTATGCTTGGAATATTCCTATTATCACAATAAATCATATGGAAGGGCATTTACTGTCTCCTATGTTAAATAATAATAAGTTATCTTTTCCATTTTTAGCATTACTAATTTCTGGAAAACATACTCAATTAATTATAGCTAATGATATTGGTAATTATAATTTATTAGGTGAGTCACTAGATGATGCTGTTGGTGAAGTATTTGATAAAATTGCAGTAGCTTTAGGATTAAAATATCCAGGTGGTGTATCATTATCAATGTTAGCTAATCATGGTTTTTCAAATAAATATATTTTTCCTAAACCATTAATTAATAAACCTAATTTAATGTTTAGTTTTTCTGGTTTGAAAACATCAGTAATTAATACAATTTATAGTTTATCTAATATTGATTATCAAGATAAAGCTAATATAGCTAGATCTTTTGAAGACACAATAATTGAAATATTAGTAAATAAATGTGCTAAAGCAATAAATGTAAGTAAACTAAAAAGATTAGTAATAGCTGGTGGTGTAAGTGCAAATAATAAATTAAGATTTCATCTGCATAATATGATAAGTAAAAAACAAGGAATATTATTTTATCCTAAAAAAGAATTGTGTACAGATAATGGTGTAATGATAGCTTATGCTGGATTATTACATCTAAAAAATGGTAAATATAATAATTTAGAAACATCAATAAAACCTGATTGGCAGATATATTCTATTAATTATAATTAAATCATGGATATAATTTATATAGAAAAGTTAATAATAATAACTAAAATTGGTATATATAATTGGGAAAAAATCAATTTACAAAAATTAATTATTGATTTAGAAATTAGTTATAATGGGTCTTTAATAAAATATGATAAATATAATAAATATTTTATAGATTATAAAATTGTTAGTGATGAAATAATGTTAATAACAAATAATAAGCATTTCTACTTAATAGAACAATTAGCAGAATATATTGTTCAATATTTAATAAAAAAATTTAATG
>JAOBJS010000034.1 GCA_025728375.1 Candidatus Lightella neohaematopini | reverse complement strand
ATAATAAGTATATACCTTGAGTGTCTACATAAATTATTGTTATATTATTTAATAATATAAAATATTTTTAGTTAAAAATATTGTATTATTGCACAATATATTATACTATTATAATTCATTATGATAATTAGTGATTATAAGGTATTATAATATGAACGAAGATAGTGTTGTTTTATCTGTAAATGATATTGAATTAGAAACATATATTAATACTGGTAAAGATATATTAGTAGATTTCTGGGCAGAATGGTGTGGTCCATGTAAAAATTTTTCTCCAATTTTAGAAAAAGTAGCTCGTAGTTTTATTTCAAAAATATTATTTTTGAAAATTAATATTGATCAAAATCAAGCACTTACAGATAAGTATAATATTCGTAGTGTGCCATCGTTAATCTTATTTCGTAATTCTAAATTACTAATAAGTAAAACTGGGTTATTATCGGAAGATGAATTAAGATCATTTATAATAAGTAACTTATTATAATTAGATTTTGTGAGTGTAAAGTTATTGATGTATTTAATCATATCTAGTTAATTTACCTTTGTTTAATATGAATCTTACTGAATTAAAAAATAAATCAGTATCTGACTTGATAAGTCTTGGTGAAAATGTAGGATTAGAAAATCTTGCCCGATTAAGAAAACAAGATATAATTTTTTCTATTCTTAAACAACATGCTAAAAGTGGAGAAGATATTTTTGGTAATGGAGTGCTGGAAATATTACAAGATGGGTTCGGTTTCTTAAGATCTAGTGATAGTTCATATTTAGCTGGACCTGATGATATTTATGTTTCTCCTAGCCAAATAAGAAGATTTAATTTAAGAACTGGTGATACTATATCAGGAAAAATTAGACCTCCGAAAGAAGGTGAACGTTATTTCGCATTATTAAAAGTTAATACAGTTAATTATGATAAACCAGAAAATGCACGTAATAAAATATTATTTGAAAATTTAACTCCTTTATATGCTAATACTAGGTTACGTATGGAGAAAGGTAATGGATCAGTTGAAGATTTAACTGCTCGAGTATTAGATTTAGCATCACCAATTGGGTTAGGACAAAGAGGATTAATTGTTGCTCCGCCAAAAGCTGGAAAAACAATGTTATTACAAAATATTTCTCAGAGTATTGCTTATAATTATTTAGATTGTGTACTTATGGTATTACTTATTGATGAAAGACCAGAAGAAGTAACTGAAATGCATAGATTAGTTAAAGGTGAAGTTATCGCATCTACATTTGATGAGCCAGCTTCTAGACATGTCCAAGTAGCTGAAATGGTAATAGAAAAAGCAAAAAGATTAGTAGAACATAAAAAAAATGTTATTATTTTACTAGATTCAATTACTAGATTAGCTCGTGCATATAATACAGTAGTTCCAGCTTCAGGAAAAGTACTTACCGGAGGAGTTGATGCTAATGCTTTGCATAGACCAAAACGTTTTTTTGGAGCAGCTCGTAATATGGAAGAAGGTGGTAGTTTAACCATTATTGCTACTGCACTAATTGATACTGGATCAAAAATGGATGAAGTAATATATGAAGAATTCAAAGGTACTGGTAATATGGAATTACATTTGTCAAGAAAAATTGCAGAAAAAAGAGTTTTTCCAGCAATAGATTATAATAGATCTGGTACCCGCAAAGAAGAACTTTTAACAACTAAAGAAGAATTACAAAAAATGTGGATTTTAAGAAAAATTATTCATCCTATGAGTGAAATAGATGCTATGGAATTTTTAATTAATAAATTATCTATGACTAAAACTAATAATGAATTTTTTAATATGATGAAACGGTCTTAAAATATATTATAATTAATATATTGATAATTTATTAATATAAGAGTTATTTTGCTAATAGATATTTTATTGGTGACTGTAGCTCAGTTGGATAGAGTGCTGGATTGTGGATCCAGTGGTCATGGGTTCAAATCCCATCAGTCACCCCACCATATTAGATTAAGTAGTTCTCAATTCGGCGAGTAGCGCAGTTTGGTAGCGCAACTGGTTTGGGACCAGTAGGTCAGGGGTTCAAATCCTCTCTCGCCGACTTACTATGAATAAACTTTTATGAATAATATTTTTTTTTCAAAAATGCATAGCTTAGGTAATGATTTTGTGATAATTAATAATTTAAACAATAAAATTACTCTATCATTGCTTAATATTAGTAATATTTCTAACAGAAACACCGGTATTGGATTTAATCAATTATTATTACTTGAAAAGCCGACAAATTATATTACTGATTTTAATTATCGTATATTTAATAGTGATGGTAGTGAAGCTGTACAATGTGGTAATGGTGTTTGTTGTTTATCACAATTTATATACAAAAATAAATTAACTACTAAGCGTAGTATTACTATTGCTACTAAAAAATCTACAGTACTAGTTGATATTATTAGTATAAATAAAGTAAAATTAAACATTGGTAAGCCAAATTTCTATCCTAAAAATATCTTAAATAAAATGCAATTAAATATAAATAACTTATACTTAATAGAAATTAATCAAGAAAAATTTTTATTTAGTTTAGTATTTATAGGTAATTATCACTGTATTATAAAAGTTAATAATATAAATTCTATTTCGGTTAATAAAATTGGATTGTTAATTAATAAAAGTAATTTATTTAAGAAACAAATAAACATTACTTTTATGCAAATAATAAATAATCGTTATATTAAATTACGCGTGTATGAAGCCGGTTGTGGAGAAACATTAGCTTGTGGTAGTGCTTCTTGTGCAGCTGTTGCTGTAGGAATACAGCATAATTATTTATCAAAATTAGTTAAAGTAAAATTACCTGGTGGAAGATTATTTGTTTCTTGGTTAGG
>JAOBJS010000032.1 GCA_025728375.1 Candidatus Lightella neohaematopini | reverse complement strand
CATACCACCAGAATTAGCACAAGATCCCATAGATATTACCCATTTAGGCTCTAACATTTGCTCATATAACTTTTTTATTATTGGTGCCATTTTAATAAAAGGAGTACCAGCTACAACCATTAAATCAGATTGTCTTGGTGATGAGCGGATTACTTCTGATCCAAATCTAGCAACATCATGAACAGCAGTAAAAGCAGTAGTCATTTCTACATAACAACATGATAATCCAAAATTATACGGCCATAAAGAGTTACTTAATCCCCAGTTAACTAACTTAGTTAAACTATTTTTTAATTTACCAAAAAAAATACTTTTTTTTGATATTAAATTAGTTATATTAGACTTTTTATTTGTATAATCACATTTAGTTTGTAAGAAATTATCCATAATTTAAATTAAAATAATTTATCTATTTATTAAATTTAAAAATATTATTACACACAATATAAAATAATCCTATTAATATAGTAACTACAAACTCTAACATATAAAAGAAAATATTCCAACCTAAATCAACAGCATTAACAGACCAAGTATATAAATAAATACATTCAGTATCAAATAAAATAAATATTATAGATGTTAAATAAAACTTATTATCTACATAGGATTTAGATAAGCCTATAGGATTAATACCACTCTCAAATGGTATATTTTTATTATTTGTGTCTAAAGATTGTGAATAATTATTTAATATAAATTTTAATGACATCATTACACCACATAATGTTAAAGAAATAATAATTAATATAATAAATAAACAAATAAAGTTAATATCAGTAGAAATATGTAACATAATAATTTTATTTAATAAAAATTTTTAGTGAAAGTAACTATCTTATACTATAATTTATGTTATTTCCAACGTAAAAATAAATCATGAGATAATTTTATATTAAAAAAATCTAATATACGATTAACAGAGTAATTAATTATATCATTAATATTTTTAGGATAACAATAAAAAGCTGTTGTTAATGGATAAATAATTGCACCTAATTTTGATGTACGTAATAATAATCTTAAATGACCAGTATGTAATGGTGTTTCTCTTATGGCTAATAATAATATTTTTCTTTCTTTTAATGTGACATCAGCTGCTCTAATTATAAGATTATCATTATAACTATTAGCAATTCCAGATAAAGTTTTAATAGAACATGGCAAAATAATCATGCCATAAGTATTAAAAGATCCAGAGCTAATACTAGCAGCAATATCATTATTATTATATATTATATTTGATAATTTTTCTATTTTTTTTACCGGTAGATTTGTTTCTAATTCTATAGTTTTTTTAGCTGCATTACTTATAATTAAATGTGTTTGTATATTTGCTGTTTCTTTCAATATTTGTAATAGTCTTATTCCATAAATTACTCCACTAGATCCACTAATAGCAATAATTAATTTTTTTAGTATACACATAATGTCAATTAATATATCCTAATTAATAACTTATTATTACATAATTATACATAATTATAATAATATTAATAATTACTTTATTTAAAATTATTTTGATGATACTATAATATCATTATAGTAAGCTGTTTTACTATTAATTATTTTAAAAATATTACCAACAGTTACAAATGATCCTAATACTATAGCTACATCATTGTAGTTAATACTATTTATCATATAATACCAAGCATCTTTAATATTACTAAATGATAAACTATTAATATTAGTATATTTAATTAAATCAATATAACTAGCTGATCTGTAATGTTCAATATTAGTACAATACCATTTATCAACTAATGGGTTGAGTACATTAATTATTTTTATAAAATCTTTATCACGAAATATACCTATTAATACATGTATTTTTCCTGATATTGGTAACTTTTTTAATAGATTAACTAAATATTTGATAGCATGAAAATTATGTGCTACATCTAAAATAATATATGGATTTATATTAATTACATTAAATCGCCCGGGTAACCATGCATTAATTAAACCATAACAAATATTTTCTCTTGTTATGATAAATGGTAATTTATTTATAACAGCTATAGCTATAGCTGCATTTTTTATTGGAATACTCGTAGGTATTGGCAAATTATTTAATTTTATATTATGATCTTGCCAACACCAATAATTATTATTATATATTAGCCACCAGTCATATTTATAATTATATAATGTAGTTCCAATGGCATCCGCTGTTTCATAAATACTAACTGGTATATTACTATCACCTATAACTGCTACTATATTAGAACGAAATATACCTGATTTTTCTTTAGCAATATCATTTCTAGTTAATCCTAAAAATTTAGTATGATCTAAATCTATATTTGTAATTATAGCTAAATCGGCATTTACAATATTAGTTGCATCTAATCTACCACCTAATCCAACTTCTAGTATTATAACATCTAATTTAAATTGACTAAATATATATAATGCTGATAGAGTGGTAAATTCAAAATAACTTAATAAAGTTAATTTTCTAACATAATTTATAATATTAAATGATTTAATGTGTATTAAATTATTTACTTCCTGACCATTAATTCTAATTCTTTCTTTATAGTGTATTAAATGTGGTGAATTATATACACCAACACGCATTCCTCTATGCAGTAATATTAACTCTATAAGACGACAAGTTGTACCTTTTCCATTAGTACCACTAATAGTAATAACAAATGGTGATAAAGGTAATATATTTAATTTATTAGCTACAAAAGATATTCTTTCTAGTGTTAGATCAATTTCTTTATAATGTATATTATTAATATAACGTAACCAATGATTAATCATATAATTTATAGTTAATTAGGTAATATTCTATGAGTCAATTTTGCTAGTATTTTAGCTACACGTGTTCGTATATCTAATCTATGTATTATTAAATCTATTGCTCCTTTTTCTAATAAGAATTCACTTTTTTGGAAATTATCTGGTAATTTTTTACGTATGGTTTTTTCTATAATACTTGATCCAGTAAAGCCAATTAACGCTTTTGGTTCGGCAATATTGATATCACCTAACATTGCTAAGCTTGCAGAAACACCACC
>JAOBJS010000031.1 GCA_025728375.1 Candidatus Lightella neohaematopini | reverse complement strand
CATTATGTGGACTAATAGTTTAGTAAGACCAGAAATAGTATTAATCAATAATATTTCTTTTGCTCATCTAAAAGGATTTAAAGATATTTATGGAGTGTCGAAAGCTAAAAGTGAAATATTTTTGGAAAAATCAGTACGTCATTGTGTTATTAATCTTAATAGTAATGATATTCCAAATTGGAAAACATTTTTCTATAATAAAAAAATTTGGTATTTTTCTTTATACAAAAAAAATTTAGCGCATTTTTTTATTGTTAATACAATTAATAATAATAATGTTGATTATTACCTACATACACCAATTGGTAAATGTAAATTAACTATACCATTATTTGGTATATATAATATTTCTAATATTATAGCAGCTAGCGCCTTAGCTATTTTAGCTGGTGCGCCATTATCAGCAGTAATTCAGGGTGTATCGCGATTATTACCAATTAGTAGTAGACTATATCCTATTATTTTAGGTAAAAATAAATTATTAATCGATGATAGTTATAATGCTAATGTTAGTTCTACGATACTAGCTGCTAACACTTTATCTAAATTTAATAGTTATAAAGTTATGATTATTAGTGATATATTAGAATTAGGAACTAAAAGCATATTGTATCATAGTTTTATTGGTAAAATAATAAAAAATTTTAAAATTAATGAAATTTTAACAATTGGTAAACTAAGTTATTTTTTAGGCAAAAATATTAATCATAATAGACATTTTTTTGATTTAATTGATTTGATTCAATATACAAAGAAACTAATATTATATTATAATAATATAACTATATTAGTTAAGGGATCACATAACACTTTAGCTAATTGTATAGTAAATATGCTTATTAGTAACATATTATGTTAGTAAAATTAATTAATTATTATTATCACATTAATACATTAAATATATACATATTATGTGTTATTTTATTAATTACATTTAGTATTACTGTATTTATTGGATATATAATTTTTCCTATCTTAGTTAATTTAAACTGTAAACAAGTAGAAAGATACTACTATCCTAGATCTCATAAAAAAAAGAATAATACTCCAACTATGGGTGGTATTATTATAAATATAACAATTATGTTATCTATATTTTTATGGATAGATTATAATAATATATTTATACAATACATAATATTTTTACTTATTGGTTATGGTATTATAGGATTTATAGATGATTATTATAAAATTCATTATAATAATATACAAGGATTAAGTGCTACTAAAAAATATTTATGGCAATCAATATTATCAATAATAGTTATTATTTGTATTTTAACCAATAACACTGAAAATTATAAATTATTAATTATCATTCCTTTCATTGGATACATTAAAATTTATTCCTGGCTAATATTTTTAATATTATCTTATTTAGTAATAGTTGGAACAAGTAATGCTGTTAATCTTACTGATGGATTAGATGGTTTAGCAATTGTACCAATAATATTTACTAGTACTGGATTATTAATTTTATCATTTATCACTAGTAGTATAAAATTAAGTAAATATTTTAATGTTAGTTATATTAATTTATCTAGTGAATTAGTAGTATTATGCATAATAATAATTGGAGTTAGTTTAGGATTTTTATGGTTTAATTGTTATCCAGCAAAATTATTTATGGGTGATGTTGGATCATTACCATTAGGGGGTATTATAGGATTAATTTCTGTATTAATACATCAAGAAAGTTTATTATTAATTATGGGTGGATTTTTTTTTGTAGAAACTATATCAGTAATAATACAAGTTATCTTTTTTAAAATAGTTAGAAAAAGAATTTTTCTTATGGCACCAATTCATCATCATTTTGAATTAAAAGGTTATAAAGAACAATTAATTGTAGTACGTGTATGGATAATTTGTTTTATACTGTTAATAATATCTTTAATGCAATTAAAATATTATAACAATGGTTAATTATAAAAATAAGAATATAGTTATTATTGGTCTAGGTATTACTGGAATATCATGCATTAAATTCTTTCTTAAGAAAGGAGTTATTCCAAAAGTTATTGACACACGTAAATATTTATACAAACTAATACCTGATTATATTCCATGTCATTTAGGATCAATAAATGAGCTATGGTTATTTTCTGCTGAACTAATTGTTATTAGCCCTGGATTAAAATTAAAATATTCATTATTGTTAAAATTAATTAGTTTAAATATTAAAATAGTTAGTGATATTGAATTATTTATTAATGAAGTTAATAAACCAATAATAGCTATTACTGGTTCTAATGGAAAAAGTACAGTTACTACTTTAGTAGGTAAAATTATACAAGCTAATGGATTTTTAGTTGGTATTGGTGGTAATATTGGTATACCAGTATTATCATTACTAGATAAGTATTATCATATATATGTAATAGAATTATCTAGTTTTCAATTAGAATTTACTTATAGTTTAAATGCAATTATTGCTGTTATAACTAATATTAGTGAAGATCATATGGATCGTTATCCATTAAAATTAATTGAATATAGTTCAATTAAATATAAAATATATTATAATGCTAAATATTGTATTATTAATGATAAATATCATAATAAATTATTAAAGTATAATAGAAATTATCATATAACATTTGGTGAATTAGGAAATTATAAAATAGATCTATATAATAATACTAGCTGGATATTAGTAAATAATAGTTTAGTCTTATCATGTGATAAATTAAAAGTTAAGGGAATACATAATTATTATAATATTTTGATTGCGTTAGCTATAGCAGATACTTTACACATTTCTCGTAACATTAGTATTAATACATTATGTTCTTTTAGTGGATTAGAACATAGATTTCAAATAGTTCATGAACGTAATGATGTTAAATGGATTAATGATTCAAAATCTACTAATGTTGGTAGTACAAAAGCTGCTTTAAAAAGTATTATTGTTAAGAATAAATTACACTTAATTCTTGGAGGAGATAGTAAGTCAGCTAATTTCTCTCCATTATTACCATGGTTAAATAATAGTAATATATTAGTTTACTGTTTTGGTAAAGATAAATATAAAATAGCATCATTATGTAATACAGTAATATTAGCTAATACATTAGATCAATTAATG
>JAOBJS010000030.1 GCA_025728375.1 Candidatus Lightella neohaematopini | reverse complement strand
CGTCCCATAATAATTGTTTTATATAAAGTATGTTTTTTAAACCATAAACGATCTTGTGGTATATTCCAAGGAATAGTATTATTAATTCCAATAACCCAATTTTTAGCAATAGCTACAATTATACTAATCATCTAAATTAATTTTTATTATTAGAAAAAATATTATTTATATTAAATAAACCAGTTTTACAATTCATAATCCATTTTGCTGCCTCAATAGCACCAATAGCAAAAGATTTACGATGATATACTGTATGTTTAATTTCTATACATTCTAAATTATTTACAAATATAATACTATGTTTACCAACAATATTACCTAATCTAATGGAAGCTAATTTTATATCATTTATATTGTTAAAATTTTTATTATTTGATATCAAACTAAAAATACTTTTTGCTAACATTGATGCTGTACCAGATGGTATCTGTTTTTTATTACGGTGATGCGTATCAATAATATGAATATCAGTAATATTACTAAATTTTTTAATAATATTGTTAAATAAATGATTAACTATTATATTAATTCCCATACTAAAATTTTCAGATAATACAATACTAATTATTTTACTTTTTTTTTTATAATTTTTTTTTGTGCTTTACTAAAACCAGTAGTTCCAATTACTATATTTTTATTATATTTACAACATTTTTTTATATTTTCTATGCTAGCACTAGGATTAGTAAAATCTATTAATACGTCAAACTTATTATGTACTAAATCAATATTGTTAGTAGTTAATATTCCTATTGTAGTAGGTAAGCAAATTAATTTACTCACATCGATATTATTATATTTTGAATAATTACTAACAATAGCAGCTCCTAATTTTACTTGGTAATTATTCTGTAATACTAATTTAATTAAAGTTTTACCCATACGACCACTAGCCCCGGCTATTGCAATTCTTACGTTTTTATTTATCATAAGTTAAATTAATAAATAGTATCAACAATTATATTTTAAGTACTTTTGGGGATTTAAATGATAACTTTTCTTTACTAATAGTTATTTCTTTAACGGTTATATTACTATATTGTTTAATATATTTAATAAATTGTCTTATTAATAACTCTGGAGTTGATGCGCTTGAAGTAATACCAATTGTATTAATATTATTTAACCATTGTTCTTTAAAATACGAAAAATCATCAATCATATAAGCTTGACTATATTTTCTAGCTATTTCTAATAATCTGTTAGCATTAGATGATATATTAGAACCAAATATAATAACTAAATCAGTCATTCTAGATAATTTATATACTGCTTGTTGTCTATTATCAGTAGCATAACAAATATTATTTTTTCCTAGTTCTAAAATATTTGGAAATCTATCTTTTAATACATTTATTATTTTATATGTATTAAATATTGATAACGTAGTCTGTGTTAAAAAACATAATTTATTACTATTTTTTACTTTTATATGATTAGCATCATGCAACGATTCTACTATATAAGTGGTAGCATTGTTATATTGACCAATAGTTCCTAGCACCTCTTGGTGCTGAGAATTACCAATAATAATTGTATCAATATTATTTTTATTAGCATAATAAGCTTGATAATGTACTTTTTTAACTAATGGACAAGTAGCATCAAATATAGTTAAATTACGTTTATAAGCATCATTAATTATATTTTTAGAAGCACCATGAGCTGAAATAACAAGTATAGAACCTTTAGGAATATCATTAATATTTTTACTAATTATAACGCCATTTTTTTTTAAAAAATTAACTACATAGTTATTATGTACTAGTTCATGATTCATATAAATCGGTAATTTATACATATTCAACACTTGCTTAACAATATTAATTGCTCTAACAACACCAGCACAAAAACCCCTAGGTTTTACCAATATAATATTCATAGTAATTATTATTTAATAATTAATATTTGTTAATATTTTTGTATTTTATATAAATATTATTGATTATAATAAAAATAACACCTAAAAATATATTAATATCAGCAATATTAAATATTGGCAAGTTTATATTTAAAATATTAATATTAATAAAATCTACCACAGCACCATATTTTACTCTATCATAAAAATTACCACAAGCACCACTAACAATTAGTGTATAAGCTATATCTAGTAGCTTATTGTTATTAAAAAAACATAATCTTATAATTAGAAATAGTATTATACTAATAATTAGTATTGGTAATATGTATAAAATCAATATATTATTAGATAATAATCCAAATATAATTCCCTTGTTAAAAATTAAAGTAAAACTTAAATAATTATTAATAATAATTTGTCTATTTAAGTTATTAGTCATATACTGTTTACTAAACATATCTATACTAAATAATAATATAGAAACTATTAATAAATATAATTTGTTATACATTATTAAACAAATTTTCTTATTTCTCCATTTCCAGTAATATTAGTTATGCATCTATTACATATAGATGAATATTTAATAGATAATCCAACACTATTATCATAATGCCAACATCTTTGGCATTTTTTATCTCTAGATTTAAAAATGTTAATTTTTAATTTATTAATATTTTTTGATTTTATTGCATCATGACTAGCCTTATGATAAGGAAGAACTAGTATTTTAGACACAATAAATACAAACTTTAGTTCATTACTTAACTTATTTAATTCTTGTAATAAGTTTGGTTCAACATATAAAATAACATTAGCCTCTAAAGAATCATTAATAATTTTATTGATTTTTGCTTGTTCAATAACTTTATTAACTTCACTACGAACCAATATTATTTTTTTCCAAAATTTATTATTTAGAGCATTACTATTACTTAATGGTATTAATTTATCATATAATTCCTCAGTAAATACACTATTAGATCTACTACCAGGTAAAAATTGCCAAATTTCCTCAGCAGTAAATGACATAATAGGAGCTAACCAACGAACAATAGCCTCACTAATATGAAATAATGCTGTTTGGCAACTACGATGAGGGATACTATTATACTTGGTTATATACTGACGATCTTTTATTATTTCCAAATACAATGAACTCATTATTATAGAGCAAAAGTACAGTATTTGTTTAATAACATTATGAAAACGATATTTATTATATTCATACATAATATTAATTTGAGTTTGATATGCTTGACCTATTATCCATTTATCAATAGCAATCATATCATTATACATTACTATATTTGTTTTAGGATTAAATTTATTTAAATTAGATAATAAAAAACGTATTGTATTACGAATACGTCT
>JAOBJS010000029.1 GCA_025728375.1 Candidatus Lightella neohaematopini | reverse complement strand
TTATATGTTAAAATCCCAGAAACACGTATAATACCAATACTACTATATCCAGGAGTAGTAGCTATAGCAGCTATAGTATCTTCATTTTGATTTATATTTATATTCATTAATATCTCTACTTAATTATTTTATATTTTTCATTTAATTCCACGAAATATTATTTGTTGTTGTATAATAGTTATTATATTACTAATAATATAATATAATACTAAACCAGATGGAAACCAGAAAAAAAATAATGTAAATATAATTGGCATAATAGTTGCTATTTTTCTTTGTATTAAATCTTCAATATTATTTGAAGATAATTTTTGTATTATATACATAGTTATACCCATAATTATTGGTAAAATATAATATGGATCTTGTGATGACAGATCATGTATCCAAAAATAAAAATCAGCGTGTCTTAACTCTACTGATCCCGATAATACATAATATAAAGCTAAAAATATTGGCATTTGTATTATAACTGGAAAACATCCTCCAAATGGATTAATTTTTTCCTTTTTATACAAAAATAATATTTCTTTACTTTGTTGTTGTTTGTTGTTTTCAAATTTTTTACGAATCATAGATATTTTAGGTTGTAACAGACGTATTTTTGCCATTGAAATATATTGAATTCTAGTTAAAGGATGTAATATTATCTTTATTATAATGGTTGTAATAATTATTGATAGTCCCCAATTTCTTGTATACTTTGTAACAAAGTTTAATAATTTAAATAACGGTTGAGATATAAACCACAACCACCCATAATCAACAGTAAAATCTAAATTATTTGCTACTAGTTTTAATTCTGATTGTAATTTTGGTCCAATCCATATTTTAGTATAAATATCGTGTTTATTATAGGCATTAACATGTATTTCATTTTTAAAACCAATTAAAACATTATCATGTATTTTATTCGTGTAAATATTATTAATTCCAAAATTTGGAATAATTAAAGCAGTAACAAAATACTTTTGCGACATAGCTATCCAACCATAACTAGTATTAGTAATTAATTTATAATATTTTATTTTACTAAACTCATACTTTTTATAATTTTCATGATCAGTAGAATATGAACTACCGATATAAAAACTATTAATAAAATTATTATTGTATTGATTTGGATTATTAATAGATTGCTTTATTTGACCAAAAATATTCATTACAATAGTTTTATCAGTATTATTAATAATACTATCAATTACGTTAATTTTATAACTATTACGTTTTAGTATAAAAGTCTTGATATAAATAAAATTATTATTAGACTTATATATAAATGGTATTTTTAATTCTTCTTGATTATTCTTTAATACATATTTTGTTTTCTTATTACAAAACTTTAATTGTTTTAATAAATTTTTGCTAAAATAGTCATTACTAGATAAACTACTTTGTAATTGATAAATAAAATCAGATGAAGTATTTAATAACTTAAATGATTCATTAGATTTAAGATACTTAGGATATTTTAGTAAATATGCTTGTTCTATAGTAAAATTATCTGGATTAATTTTTAATAACAAAACATCAGTTATAATTGTAATAATATTCTTTTTGCTATCTAATGAGTATTTATTATTATTCGTTATGTGTTTATCTATTATATTTAATTGATTATCATTTTGCCATATTTGCCATAATAAAAAAGAAATAAATACCAAAATAATTATAAGAAAATTTCTTTGTGTATTCATTATAATCTTATTGTATCATAAATATTTATCAATTGGATCATAACCACCATTAAATATTGGTAAACATTTAATAACCCTTTTTATAGAAAACCAAGTACCTTTTATTAAACCAAATGTAGTGATTGCTTCTATAGTAAATTGCGAACAACTAGGAATAAATCTACAACGTTTACCTAGTAAAGGACTAATTATAATTTTATACCCATATATTATACCAATTAATACTTTTGATAAAAACATCATATTACTTTAATATATTTTAAAATTAATTTGTTTTATTTCTGATAAATGTTTCTTTACTAAAATTACATAATCCATAAAAAAAAATTATGTACATTTAAACGAAAGTATTCACGTACTAATCTTTTTACTCTATTCCTTTGAAAGGATTTTCTAATATTTTTTTTTGGTACTATAATACCAATACGAGAATAATTCAAATTATTTGTATATCCTATTATAGTAAATTGTTCATCAAAACTAAAATATTCTAATTTATTAAATACTAAATTAAATTGTTTATTAAGTAATAATTTTTGTTTCTTTAGAAATTTATATTTTTTATTCATTTATCTATAACTTGAAACTGTTAAATATGATCTTTTTTTAGTTCTTCTATGTGATAGGATTTTACGTCCACTATTAGTTTTCATACGATGACGAAAACCATGTTTACGTAATCTTTTTAATACAGATGGCTGAAAAGTTCTTTTCATTAATTTTCCTTAATTCTAAAATTATTAGATTTATACAAAATAAATGTATAAAAATTATTTTTAATAATTAATGTATATTTTTACAATAAATATGATACCATAATAATATTTAATATTGACCTTATTTAAGAATATAATAATTATTTTTAATGGTATTAGTAAAATTATAATTTTAATATTAATGAAATTTAGTATAGAAAATATTAACCTAATAAAATTATTACAAAATTTGTACAATTTAACTAATAGTAATTTATCTTTATCAATATTAAATAATGTTTTAATTAAAGTTTCTAGTAATTACATATTATTTCTTAGAACTAATACAGAAGTAGAAATTATAGCTAAAATAGATAATTGTAATATTATTAATATTGGTACAATAACAACATCAATAAAAAAATTATATAATATTTGCAAGAAATTACCTAATAATAATATCATTAATATATCTCTAGAAAATAATAAGTTGATTATTAAAACTAATAATAGTTTATATTCTTTATCTACCTTACCAGATAAGGGATTTCCTAGAATTAATTATAAAAAAAATAATATTCATTGTACATTACCTAGTAATGTTTTACTTAGTGCTTTATCTTGTACTTATTTTTCTATGGCTAAACAAGATATTCGTTATTATTTAAATGGTATGTTATTTAAAATAGTACCAAATAATATAATGTATATCGTATCTACAAATGGACATAGATTATCTATTTGTAAAGTTAACATTAATTTTAATATATCAGATATATCTATTATAATTCCAAGAAATGGAATATTAGAATTAATGAGATTACTAAATAAATACAAATGTTTAATTAATATATTTTTTAATGATGATAGTATATCATTATCAATTGATAATTATATGTTTACTTCTAAATTAATTGATGGTACTTTTCCTAATTTTATTAGTGTTATACCTAAAAATGTAGATATTAGAATATCTTTAGAATTAAGGGAATTTAAAAATGCTCTAAGTAGAATAATAACTATTATTAACGATAAATCATATGGTATTAAATTAATTATTAGTAAAAGTAAGTTAACGTTAATAGCAAATAATTTAGATTTC
>JAOBJS010000002.1 GCA_025728375.1 Candidatus Lightella neohaematopini | reverse complement strand
ATCATATTTCACATGATTGGATAAAATTATTGACACAGGTAATGATAAAAATGGATGTTGTAATTTTAATTTTAGTAGATAATTACTATTAATAAAACATATTATTACGTAATTAGTAATATTCATAATTGACATTAATTTAAATAATAATTTTTCTGCAACAATAATATTAATGTGATTATTTATATTAACAATAACATATTGCAGATTGCAATTAATAGCAACTGCTTGATTAGCTAATAGAGTCCACGGATTAGTAGTCCAAACTAATAAAAATGTTGAATATGTATTGTAATTATTGTCTAATAATTTATTTATTATATCAGTATTTATTACTTTAAATTTTACATATATAGATTCTGAAATATGTGAGTTATATTCAATTTCTGCTTCCGCTAATGTAGAACAACATTTAGTACACCAATGAACTGGTTTTTTTCCTTTATACAAATAATTATTTTCAACAATTTTTGCGAAAAGTTTTATAGTATTCGCTTCAATACTATTATGGATTGTTAAATAAGAATTATTCCAATCACCAATTACTCCTAATCTAATAAATTCTTCTTTTTGTTTTTTAACTTGTGATATAGCATATTTATAACAATGACTATTAAATTCATTAATATTTTTATGTTTATTATTTTTTTTTAATAACTGTTCTACCTTTAATTCTATTGGTAATCCATGACAATCCCAACCTGGGATATATGGTGCATCATAACCAATAAGATTTTTATATTTAATAATTATATCTTTTAAAATTTTGTTTATTGCATGTCCCATATGTATAGGGCCATTAGCATACGGTGGTCCATCATGCAATATAAAAATTTTTTTATTTTTTTTTATATTTCTAATGGTTTTATATAAATTTTCCTTATACCATTTATCTATTATTTCTGGCTCTTTTTTTATCAAATTTGCTTTCATTTTAAAACTAGTTTTTGGTAAATTAATAGTATTTTTATAATCAATCATTATTATTTTATTTTCCTTAAAAAATTAAATATTATTTTTTATAAAATCACGTGTTTTTATTATATCAATAGATATTTGTTGTTTTAATTTTTCTATTGAATTAAATTTTTTTTCTTTACGAATTTTCTTTATAAAAGAAACATCTATTATGCGACCATATAAATTAATATCTATGTCTAGTAAATGTACCTCTAATTGTTGTTTATGACCAAATACTGTTACTTTATTGCTAATATTAGCTACACCAAATATTGGATATAAAAAAATATTGTTTACTTTTACAATATATACACCACTAACTGGTAAAATTATTTTATTTAAGACTATATTAGCTGTAGGATAACCTATAATTCTACCTAATTTTTTGTTAGACACCACAACACCAGAAATCCTATAAGGATGTCCTAATAAAAGTTGAGCTTCTTCTATTTTATCTTGTAATAATAAATTACGTATTTTAGTACTACTTATTCGTTCTCCATTATTAGTGTATGTTGTAATTTGTATAATATTAAATTTAAATTTTTTTGCCATTTTTTGTAAAAATATATAATTTCCTTTTCTATTAAAACCGAAACGAAAATCATCACCTATAACAATACATTTCATATTAATTTTTTTTACTAAAATATTTGTAATAAACTTATAAGCATTAAATAAAGAAAATTTTTTATTAAAATTGATACATAATATTTTATCTACATTAATTTCATAAAGATATTTTATTTTATTTCTTAAATTAGTTAATCTATAAACTATTTTATAGAAAAATTCTTGTGGTTGAGGTTCAAAAATGATTACTATATTAGGTAAGTTATAATATTCACTTTCTATTTTTAATTTTTCTATAATAACTTGATGACCTCTGTGAAAACCATCAAAATTACCTATAGTAACTATATGTTGACTATTGCAATTTTTTATATTATGTATTCCTCTAATAAATTTTGTCATAAAATTTATAATTTTTAAATTATTAATTTAGTTTATTTAGTATATTATATTATTACTATTAACAATTTAATATAAAATATAATAAAATATTTTTATATTTGAAAGTGGAGGATAACTATTTTGGTTAATATTAAATCAAAGAAGAAAAATATTATAAAATCTAGAAAAAATAATATTACTAATATTAGTAAAAAATCAATGATACGTACTTTTATAAAAAAAACTAATAAAGCAATATTTAATAATGATAAAGTAACAGCAAAAACATTATATTTAAATTTACAATCCATTCTTGATCGTCAAGCTAATAAAGGTATAATTCATAAAAATAAAGCAGCTAGGTATAAATCTAGCATATTAAAAAAAATTAATAGTTTATAATATAAATGATATGCTTATTATGATTTCTTGCTTTCAGATTATATATTAATAGTCTATTTATTATTTTTTATTGATATAATATATGTAGATATAATTTAATTAATACCTAGTTAAATCATCAAAGAATTTTTTAACACCATCAAAAAAACTTTTTGATCTTGGGCTATTTTTGTGTCCACTAGGACCATCAAAGCTATTACGTAGCTCTTTCATTAATTGGATTTGTTTATCATTTAGTCTAACTGGTGTTTCTACAACTATTTTACATATTAAATCTCCATTTATGCCATTACGTATAGATCTAGCACCTTTTCCTCTCATTCTAAATAATTTACCTGTTTGAGTTTCAGCTGGTACTTTTAATTTTACTTTACCATCAATAGTTGGTACTTCTATTTCACCACCAAGTGCAGCTATGGCAAAATTAATAGGAACATCACAATATAAGTTGCTACCATCTCTACTAAATATAGGATGTTTACTAACTTTAACTTGTACATATAAATCATTAGATCCATTATTTACAGATAATCTTATATTATCTCCATTATCAACTCCTGCAGGTAATTTAACTGACAAAGTTTTTAATCTTTCTATTTGACCACTACCATGACAAACTATACAAATACTTTTAATTATTTTGCTATTTCCATGACAAGTTGGACAAGTTTGTTGTATCATAAAAAATCCTTGTCTCATCTGTATTTGACCTTGCCCTTTGCATGTAGAACAAATAGTAGCAGTAGTTCCTGGTTTAGCACCACTACCATAACATACATTACATCTTTCTAATACTGGAACATTTATTTCACGTATTGTCCCCTTAACAGCTTCTTCTAGAGATAATTCCACTGTACATTTTATTGACTTATTACGATTGGAGTACTGTGTTTTATTACTACTTCCAAATATATCTCCAAAAACATCACCAAAAATATCACTAAAATCAGCATTACTACTAGTATTAAAACTATTTGCATTATTATCAAAAGCAGAATGACCATATTGATCATACATGGAGCGTTTTTTTTGATCAGTTAATACTTCATAAGCTTCTTTAATTTCCTTAAATTTAGACTCAGCTTTACTATTTCCTGGATTACGGTCAGGGTGAAATTTCATAGCCAAACGCTTATAAGCCTTTTTTATATCTCGCTCACTTGCTTGTCTTGATACACCTAAAATACTATAATAGTCTGATTTACTCATACTTAAATAAGTACACTAATTACAATGTTTAAAATAATTAATAAATTTAATTATTATTTTTTATCTTTAACCTCTTCAAATTCAGCATCAACTACATTGTCTTCATTTTTATTAACATTTTCATTACTACTATTTTTACTACTTTGATCATTATTATTTTTTACAATATCAAGTATCTTGCTAGATACTGTTATTAACTCCTGTATTTTAATTTCTATATCTGATTTATTTTCATTTTGTAAAGCAGTATTAAGATTTTTTATAGCATTATCTATAGCTAGCTTATCATCAGTATTAATTTTATCACCTAATTCTTTGATTTGTTTACGAGTACTATGTATTAAATGATCTGCTTGATTACGTATTTTAACTAATTCTTCAAATTTTTTGTCAGATTCTGCATTAGCTTCTGCTTCTTTTATCATATTTTTTATTTCATTTTCATTTAACCCAGAGGATGCCTTAATGGTAATTGTTTGTTCTCTACCACTATTTTTATCTTTAGCTGAAACATGTAAAATTCCGTCAGCGTCAATATCAAAAGTAACTTCTATTTGAGGAATACCTCTCATAGCTGGAGCAATACCATCTAAATTAAATTGACCAAGTGACTTATTATCGTTAGCACGTTTTCTTTCACCTTGTAATACATGAATTGTGACAGCTGATTGATTATCTTCCGCTGTAGAAAAAATCTGACTATGTTTTGTTGGAATAGTTGTATTTTTAGGGATTAAAGTAGTCATAACTCCACCCATAGTTTCAATACCTAAAGATAAAGGCGTTACATCTAACAAAAGAACATCTTTAACATCACCAGATAATACCCCTCCTTGTACAGCAGCTCCAGTAGCTACTGCCTCATCAGGATTAACATCTTTACGAGGTTCTTTTGCGAAAAAATCTGAAACTTTTTTTTGCACTAAAGGCATTCTTGTTTGACCACCTACTAAAATAACATCTTTAATATTTGATACTGATAAATTAGCATCTTTTAAAGCTACTTTTACTGGCTCTAAAGTTTTATTTACTAATTCTTCAACTAATGACTCTAATTTAGCCCTAGTAACTTTAATATTCATATGTTTTGGACCAGTAGAATCAGCAGTAATATAAGGAAGATTAACATCAGTTTGTTGCGTAGCTGATAATTCAATTTTTGCCTTTTCTGCAGCTTCTTTTAATCTATGCATAGCTAATGGATCATTTCTTAAATCAACACCCTGATCTTTTTTAAATTCAAATACTAAATAATTAATTAATCTACTATCAAAGTCTTCACCACCTAAATGTGTATCACCATTAGTAGCTAAAACTTCAAATGTTTTTTCACCATCAACATCATCTATTTCTATGATAGAAATATCAAAAGTACCACCACCTAAATCATATACAGCAATAACACGATTTCCCGTTTCTTTATCTAAACCGTAAGCTAATGCTGCTGCGGTTGGTTCATTAATAATTCTTTTTACATCTAATCCAGCAATACGACCAGCATCTTTAGTTGCTTGTCTTTGTGTATCATTAAAGTACGCAGGTACAGTAATTACTGCTTCTTTAACAGATTCTCCTAAATAATCTTCTGCAGTTTTTTTCATTTTCTTTAGTATTTCAGCAGATATTTGAGGAGGAGCCATTTTTTGACCTCTAACATCTAACCATGCATCACCATTATTAGACGAAATTATCTTATATGGCATAATATTAACATCTCTTTGCACTTCTTCATCATCAAAACGTCTACCTATTAATCGTTTTATAGCAAATAACGTATTTTGTGGATTAGTAACTGATTGACGTTTAGCTGGTTGGCCAACTAAAATTTCACCATCTTGCATATAAGCAATTACTGAAGGTGTAGTTCTATCACCCTCACTATTTTCTAAAACACGAGGTTTACCACTTTCAACGATAGCGACACAAGAATTAGTCGTGCCTAAATCAATACCAATGATTTTTCCCATACTAAACATCTCCAATTAATTTTTGTTTTATTTTTAAATAATATTCAAAAATGTTATGTGTGGCCGAAAATAGACTT
This sequence comes from Candidatus Lightella neohaematopini, assembly GCA_025728375.1. Classification (GTDB taxonomy): domain Bacteria; phylum Pseudomonadota; class Gammaproteobacteria; order Enterobacterales; family Enterobacteriaceae; genus Lightella; species Lightella neohaematopini_C. The sequence continues at coordinate 31,383 of JAOBJS010000002.1, read as the reverse complement.
TTCAAGTTTTTAAATTGAGTTGTTACTAAATATTTACATGTTTAACTAACTACATTTGTTCTATAAGTTATGATAAATTAATATAACGCACTATAAATTTTTCACTTCTGGGTATCATATCTGTAGTTTTTTCGTATATCCATCAATTGTTACTTAATAGTATAGTGCCGGATAAATTTGGATTATTTATATTTTTTATAATACAATCTATATTAAACCTTTTTGCTAAAAAAACAGAATTTAGATGTAATATTTTAAACCCAGGTTTAATTAAACTTAATAAATCGTTGTAATAAATATGTTTAAATAGCTTAGCTTTTGAAGAAGATTTAGGATCTTGGTCATATATGCCATCAACATCCTTCCAAATTTCACATTTTTTTGCTTTTAAACAAACAGCAAGTATAACTGCAGAATAGTCTGAGCTATTTCTTCCTAATAACACCAATTCATAACATTTATTACCAGCTATAAAACCAGGCATTAGTATTACGTTTGTACTTGGTATAATCATATTATTAATGTTTCTTATAGACGTATCAATATCTACTACTGATTCTAAATAACTACCATTAGCTAAAATTTTTTTTATAGGATTTATAATTGTAACACAAAAACCACGAACTTTAACTACTTCGTCTATAATCAAAACTATTAATTTTTCACCCCAAGATATTATTTTAACAATATCACGTTGTTTTAATATATCTAATTTTGTTAATTTAACTACCATATCACTTAAGCTATTAAATTCATTGCTTAGTATTAAATACAAGGTGTTAAAATCAACACCGATATTACTAGTTGATATTAATTTTATAATTTTAGTAAATGTTGTTCTAATTACTAGTAGATAATGGTTGACTAGAAACTTATTGTTTAGAGAATTAACTAATGATGTTAAATAATCAGTTATCTTATACGGAGCAGATAAAACAACACCAATTCTTTCAGTTTTAGCATTTTCAATAATAATATCTATCACATGTAGTATATTACTGTTAGTGTGAATTAATGATGAACCACCAAATTTTAACACTTTCATATCATAATTCACTAAATTTGTTTTGTTTCAAAAAAAGTTAAGCTCACGAATAAACTTACTTTTAGGTTAGCAATTATATTTCAAATATATTCGATTGTTAGTTATGGAAAATAACTAAAGGTAAAACCATAACTAGAACTACTAAATTATTTAACAACGCAAAAACTAAAAATTAAAATAAACTAATAATTATATTGCCCAGACTTGGAATTGAACCAAGGACACAAGGATCTTCAGTCCTTTGCTCTACCAACTGAGCTATCTGGGCAAAATTAAATTCAAATAATTATGTAGTAGAAATATTAATTAATCAAGTTAAAACTTCATTAATTAATAGCATTGAAGTATGTTACTATTAAAGCAGATTTTTAAAATAAAATATATTATCTAGATTATAAACTTGTGCTTTGTTACACCTAAATAATCAATCTATTAATGTAATTACAAAAGTTAGTTACGATTATTTTATTTACTAGTAGTACTTGAAGTTTTTTTAAATGACCCCAAATTTACTTTTGTGAATGTTTTTAATTTAAAGCATTAACCAAAAAATCGATAAAGACTTTCTTATGGGAGCTATCAATGAATATTCGTCCATTGCATGATCGCGTTATCGTCAAGCGTAAAGAAGTTGAGGCTAAGTCTGCAGGTGGTATTGTATTGACTGGTTCCGCAGCTGGAAAATCTACACGAGGTGAAGTGTTAGCTGTTGGACGTGGCCGTATTTTAGAAAATGGCGAAGTAAAAGCGTTAGATGTAAAAGTTGGTGATACTATAATTTTCAATGACGGTTATGGTGTTAAAGTAGAAAAAATTGATAATAATGAAATATTAATTATGTCAGAAAGTGATATTCTTGCTGTTGTTGAAAACTAAATTTACTAAAATTATGTTATATGTATTTGAATTAAATTTAAGGAAATAAATATGGCGGCTAAAGATGTTAAATTTGGTAATGACGCTCGAGCAAAAATGCTTAAAGGAGTAAATGTTTTAGCTGATGCAGTTAAAGTTACTTTAGGACCAAAGGGTCGTAATGTTGTGTTAGATAAATCTTTTGGCGCACCAATTATTACTAAAGATGGTGTTACTGTGGCACGTGAAATAGAATTAGAAGATAAATTCGAAAATATGGGTACACAGATGGTAAAAGAAGTTGCATCTAAAGCTAATGACACAGCTGGTGATGGTACAACCACAGCAACTGTTTTAGCTCAAGCTATAGTCAACGAAGGATTAAAGGCTGTGGCTGCTGGAATGAATCCAATGGATCTTAAAAGAGGTATAGATAAAGCTGTAATTGCAGCAGTTGATGAATTAAAGAGATTGTCCGTTCCTTGTTCTGATGCTAAAGCAATTGCTCAAGTTGGCACTATATCTGCTAATTCTGACGAAACTGTTGGTACTTTAATTGCTGAAGCTATGGCTAAAGTTGGCAAAGAAGGTGTAATTACTGTAGAAGAAGGATCAGGATTACAAGATGAGTTAGATGTTGTTGAAGGTATGCAATTTGATAGAGGGTACTTATCTCCTTATTTTGTAAATAAGCCAGATACTGGTACTATAGAATTAGAAAATCCTTTTATCTTACTAGCTGACAAAAAAATATCTAATATTCGTGAAATGTTACCTATACTAGAAGCAGTTGCTAAAGCAAGTAAACCACTATTAATTATTGCAGAAGATGTAGAGGGAGAAGCATTAGCTACATTAGTTGTAAACACTATGAGAGGTATAGTAAAAGTAGCTGCTGTTAAGGCTCCTGGATTTGGTGATAGAAGAAAAGCTATGCTACATGATATAGCAATTTTGACAGCTGGTACTGTTATTTCAGAAGAAATTGGCTTAGAACTAGAAAAAGCTTCTCTTGAAGACATGGGACAAGCAAAAAGAGTAGTTATTACTAAAGATACTACTACTATTATTGATGGGGTTGGTGACAAAGCTTCAATAAATAGTCGTGTTGCTCAAATTAATCAGCAACGAGATGAAGCTACTTCTGATTATGATCGAGAAAAATTACAAGAACGTGTGGCTAAATTAGCTGGTGGTGTTGCAGTAATAAAAGTTGGAGCTGCTACAGAAGTCGAAATGAAAGAGAAAAAAGCACGTGTTGAAGATGCTTTACATGCTACTAGAGCTGCAGTTGAAGAAGGTGTTGTTGCTGGTGGTGGGGTTGCATTAATTCGTGTAGCTAATAGTATTGTTAATTTACGTGGTGAAAATGAGGATCAAAACGTAGGTATTAAGGTAGCTAGACGAGCTATGGAAGCACCTTTACGACAAATAGTTGCTAACGCGGGTGAAGAACCTTCAGTTATAGCAAATAAAGTTAAAGCTAGTGATGGTAATACTGGTTACAATGCAGCTGCTGAAAAATATGGTGACATGATTAGTATGGGTATTCTTGATCCTACTAAAGTAACTCGTTCTGCATTACAATATGCAGCCTCAGTAGCTGGATTAATGATTACCACCGAATGTATGGTAACAGATCTACCTAAAGAAGAAAAACCTGACCTTAGTGGTGCTGGTCCTGCTGCTGGTGGTATGGGTGGTATGGGTGGTATGGGTGGTATGATGTAAAGTCATCCCATATTAAAATGATTTATATTTTAGTAAATAAAACCCTCTATATCAGTTAGAGGGTTTTATTATTTGTATTATTTTTTATCGTACATTAATTTAGGCAATAAGTATCCTGACACTTTACTAGATAAATCTCTCATAATTTTATTAGCTTGTGTTTTTGTTACCAGAAAATGAATATTACTATTAATTTTATCTAATAAATGAATATAATAAGGTATAATACCAGCTTGAATTAATTTTATACTTAAATTAGCCAGTACACTGGCATTATTATTAATATTTCTTAGTAGTACACTTTGATTTAATAATATTACATTAGCTTTATTTAATTTATTCATACTATTAATCACATTAGAATCTATTTCATTAGCATGATTAATATGTGTAACTAAAATTATTTTAAATCTAGAGTTAATTAATATATTACATAAATCATTTGTAATTCTACTAGGAATAATTATAGGTAGTCTTGTATGAATTCTTAATATAAGAATATGATTAATTTTTTCTAACATTGATATAAACAATTTTATATTTTTATCTCTTATCATTAATGGATCACCACCTGACAAAATAACTTCATTTATTTCTTTGTTTTGTAAAATATAATTTATTATATAATTCATATTATTTTTTATGTTACTAATATCTTTTAAATAATCACGACGAAAACAATAACGACAATGAATTGCACAACTATTATTTAGTAAGATTAATACACGATTATTATATTTATGTATTAAATTAAATTTAATTAAATTACTTTCCGATGAAATTTTTTTTGTTAACTTATTAAAGTTACGTGATTCTTTAATATTTATTAAAACTTGCATTAATAGTGGATCATTAGGATCATTTAATTTCATTCTTTTTACGAAAATTTTTGGTACCTTAAAAGAAAAAGGTACTTTAGTTTTTATATTATTAATCAATTTGATATTATTATCTAGTTTTAATAAACTTAATAACTCATATGGGTTATTAATGGTGTTAGATAACTGCTTTAACCAAAGTTCTTTACTATTAAAATATTTCATATTACAATAATTAAAATTAATTTTAATATATAAAATTAGTATACAATGATTACATGTAACGTTAATTCATTATATCCAGGAATAAAGATATTGCAAGATAATGAACCGTCTATTGTTATTCATAATGAATTTATTAAACCTGGTAAAGGACAAGCATTTAATAGAATACGTTTACATAAATTAATATCAAATAAATTTATAGAAAGAATATTTAAGTCTGGACATAGTATCGAATTAGCTGATGTACAAGAAATTTGTTTAATTTTCTTATACAGAAAGGGAGATCTTTGGTATTTTATAGATAATAATTTTGAACAATTTATTGTTAATAAAAGTATTATAGGAAGTAATATTAAATGGGTTACAGAACAAGTTAAGTATGATGTAATTATGTGGAATAAAAAAATAATTACGATTATTCCTCCAAAATTTATACATTTAAAAATTGTTAGTACGACCCCGTTTGTAAAAGGAGATAATATTAATACTAATACCAAATTAGCTAAATTAATAACTGGTGTAGTAATTAAAGTTCCATATTTTTTAGAAGTTGGAAATATAATTAAAGTTAACACTAACTCTGGTAAATATGTTTCTAGAATTAAATAAAAAACTAAACTTAATAAAGAATGAATCACACATGGCAACCTAATATTTCAATTAACAATTTAGTAGAAAGAGCTAAATTAATAAGAAAAATTAGAAAATTTTTTGAATATCGTAATTATATAGAAGTAGAAACCCCATTATTAAGTAATGGAACAATTACAAATGTACATATAATTCCTTTTGAAACAAAATTAATTAATAATAATTATAAAAAATTATATTTAATCAGTAGTCCAGAATTTCATATGAAACGTTTATTATGTATTGGTATGAATAAGATATTTCAATTATGTCATAGCTTTCGTAATGGCGAAATTGGTAAATATCACAATCCAGAATTTACTATATTGGAATGGTATAGAAAAAATTGTAGTATGAATGATATTATGTTAGAAACTAATGCATTGCTTAAATTAATTTTAAAGTATAAAAAATCAGAATTTATTTCTTATCAAAATATATTTATTAAACACACAAATATAGATCCGTTAAACATCGATAAAGAAAAAATAAACAAATTTTTATTAAAAAATAAATTAATACATTTATTTGATAATAATTATAATAGTGCTATACAATTAATATTCTCATTAATTATAGTACCTAAATTAGGTTTAGTAAATCCAGTTTTTGTATATCACTTTCCTTCTTATCAATCAGAATTAGCTAATATTAATAATAAAAATAATAAAATTGCTGATAGATTTGAAGTTTATTTTAAGGGTATTGAATTATCAAATGGTTGTTATGAATTAATTAATGCAAAAGAGCAATTAAAAAGATTTATATATGAGTTTAAAAAAGTTATTAATAATAAACTAAAACGTTATATAGATAAAAGACTAGTATTAGCTTTAAAATATGGTAATATGTCAAATTATTCTGGTGTAGCATTAGGGATAGATAGACTAATTATGCTAGCATTAAAAATAAATAGTTTAAAAGAAGTAATTTCTTTTGATATAAAAAATGCTTAGAATATTCTAATTTAAATATTTATATCCCATTATATTGCCAACATAACTAATATTATTAGATTTAATTTTTTTACATAAAACAATACTATTTTTTTTAAAAATAGTAATTACAGTAGATCCTAATTTAAATTTTCCCATTTCTTGACCTTTTAATAAATAAATATTATCTTTTTTAGTATAGCACCAATGCTTTATAATATGACTTCTTGGAGGAATAACAATACCATGCCAAATAGTCTCAATACTACCAACTATAATTGATCCTATTAATATTTGTATCATTAGTCCAAATTTAGTACTAAATAAACATATTAAACGTTCATTTTTTGTAAATAAATTTGACTTATTATTTACATTAAATTTATTTAAAGACCATAACTTTCCTGGCACATATATCATTTCTTTTAGCATACCATCACAAGGCATATGTACTCTATGATAATTAGCAGGAGATAAATATATATTAATAAACATACCATTAATAAATTTATTTGATAAATATTTATTTTTGGCTAATAACATAGTTAAATCATAAAAAATATTTTTTGCTTGTACTATAGTATAGCGATTAATATTACCATATTGCATAATATAACCATCAGCAGGTAATATTATAGTAAATTCTTTACTATCAAAGTTACGTGCATTATCTTTTAATGATCTAGTAAAAAAATCATTAAATGTACGATATTTAGTTATATCTTTTTCTTTAATTTCACATATATTTATACTATAAATATATATGAATAATTTAATAATTAAATGAGTAATACATCCTAATTTTAAATTTGCTATTTTACCAAATAGTTTTGTTAATAGATACTTAGGTATTATAGATAATAATATTATTTTTAATTTATTAATCATAATTATATTATTCAATATTCATAAAAATATAAATAGTAAACTACCAAACTATATTGTATAATATATAATAAATTATTATAATAACATACAGTAATTTATATTTTAAAAGAGAAAATAGTGGATAATAATCTTATTTGGTTAGATTTAGAAATGACTGGATTAAATCCAGATAATCATCGTATTATAGAAATTGCTACTTTAGTTACTGATATTAATTTAAATATTTTAGCAGAAGGTCCATCATTAGCATTATATCAACCAGAAGAACAATTATTACAAATGGATAGTTGGAATATTCGTACTCATACAGCAACTGGTTTAATAGATAAAGTGCGTAATAGTAAAATTAATGAAGTTATTGCTGAAGAACAAACTATAGCATTTTTAACTAAGTGGGTACCTATAAATAAATCTCCAATATGTGGTAATAGTATTGCACAAGATAGAAGATTTTTATTTCGTTATATGCCAAGATTAGAGGCATATTTTAATTATAAATATTTAGACGTTAGTACAATAAAAGAATTAGTTCGTAGATGGAAACCACAAATATTAAGTGGTATAAAAAAACGTAATATGCATCAAGCATTAGCTGACATCCGCGAATCAGTTGCAGAATTAAACTTTTATCGTAAGAATTTTTTTTCATAAATTAGTAATTTTATATAAAACTAAATTTAGTAGCGGGAATAGCTCAGTAGGTAGAGTATAACCTTGCCAAGGTTAGGGTCGCGAGTTCGAGTCTCGTTTCCCGCTTTTATAAAAATTATCTATTTTTAAATTTTTGTTGTAGTTGATTAACTTTATTTAGGTAACTACGTGATTCTAACGATGGATGTTTGGTATTAAGTGCAAAATAAACGTCTTCTGGCCTTAGATTATTTATTATTTTTATTGCTTTATTTTTGTTTTGAGAGAAAACCTTAAGTACACTTGCGGCACCACTATGATAAGCAGTTATTACCGCATATTTACGAGATAATGGGTTATGAATTTTATTTAAGTACTCATTTTGAAGTATAGCTAAATAAGCTGTTCCGATATCAATGTTATTTTTTGGATTTAATAAGTAATTACGACTTGGCTGACCCCATTTTCCCTGTCTTTTAAAGACGTCACGTCCAGCACTTTGTCTTATAATTTGCATTAAACCTAACGCATTTGAATGACTAATAGCATAAGGATTAAAATTAGATTCTATTTGTATAATAGCTAAAATTAAATACTTATCTATACCATATTTTTCTGATGCTTTATTAATTAAATTAATATACTTATAAGACTTTTCATAAATATTGTTATAATCTTTATCATATTGTATGGTTACTGACCAAATTTTGTGTTGATTAATTTGTTTTATTACTAATCTTGTTTGTAGTAAATAATCAGTAAGTCTAACAGCATGATAATATAATTCTATTGGTAGATTTAAATTATTAATAATATTATATTTAAATTTAAATGTTTGTATATTAAAAAAATTTTTACTAATTTTAATTAAATTTAAATAATTATATATTAATATACTATTTATAGTAGCGGTACGTAAATATTGAATAGGATTATTATTAATAATAGTGCTAATAGTAATTGAATGATTATTAAGATTAATATAACTATAAGTTTTATAATTATCATTTATTAAATGTTTTTTAATACTAGTTATAATAACTTTATTATTATTGCATATATGATATTCTACGTTATTTGTTAATTTAACTATTAGAATACCTAAATTATTTTTTTTATAATAAAAAAAAGATTTATTTAAATTATTTTTAGTTGAACAAGAAACTAATAGACATATAGTACTTAATAAGTATAATATTTTTTTCATATTAATTAACTACTTTTTAAAATACTATATGGTTAACTTAATAATTAAAATGAATAACTTTTAAGTGTAATACAAATTAGTGTTAATAATATTTTACGTAAAAATTATAAGTTTTATTTTATATAATTATAAATACTACATATCATTATTTATTAATAATTTACGATTCTCAACTAGTACCAATTTAATAATCTTTATTATTAAATCTTTATTTAAATAAAATAACTAACATTCAATAAGTCTTAATATTTTTTAAATCATTTATACGATTTATAGATACATCTATTGCATTAGCTATTATAGATGATATATTTTCTTTTTTGAATACTGATATTGCTGATTCTGTAATACCTTTTTTAGAAGATATTAATTCACGTAATTTACTAAATGTGTTATGATTATGTAATTTACTTAAATGGATAATCCCATTTATGGTGTTTATTATTATATTATAAGCATTACGTTGATTTATTCCCATAGATTCAATTTTTTTTTGTATTTCCTCCATGAAAAATAAAAAATATGCAGGAGAACTACCAACAATAACAGTAAAAATATCAATATCATTTTCATTATTTAATTGATAAATAATTCCCATTTTACTAAATAAGTTTTTAGTAAAATTTATATTATTAATATCTTTAGATATTGTATACATTGCAATAATACCATAATTTACAGCAATTGCTATATTAGGCATCATTCTAACAATATTAACATTATTTTGTTTTAATAAATTAATTAAAATATTAGTATTAATTCCCGCTAATAATGATATAATTATTTTCTTTGATAAATTAATCTTATTAAGATCTTGACAAACAGAAACAATTGATTGCGGTTTAACTGCTAATATTAGTACATCTGCTTGATCAGAATAATATATATTACTATTACTACTTTTGATACCAAATAATTTTGTTATATTATTACGATTTTTAACAGATGGTGCACATACAGTTATTAAATCTTTTTTATAATTACTATTAATTAAACCACTAACTACAGCATAACTTATATTACCTGCACCAATAATATTTATTTTTTTTTCTTCTATATTATATTTATCCACTTTAATTTACCCTTTACTCAAAAATTATATTATAAGTTTAAATAAAAAATAATAATTATTGTTTACAATAATTATACTAAATAATAAATTTTAAATAATTAAAAGAAAGTTATAATTCTATAAATATTAATTATTAAATCTAATTTTACTAATTAAAGTAATAATATAAAATTTTTAAATTAAAAAATATTTAATTCTAATGTCATTAAATAAATACTTATAAAGTATCTAATAGATATTATAATACAATACTCAGTTTACTAAATTATAAATTTTAATAAAACATTTTATTAATTTACTATGTAATTTTAAAAATGAATTAATATTAATATTCTAGGTTACCATTAATAATATTTAAAAAATTTTTTTCTAAACCAACTTTCAAGTATTAAAACTGCTGATAATTGATTAACAATATCAATTTTTATTTTATTTTTTTTATGATGTTTATTTTTTAATAACAAATATGCTTCTTTAGTTGTTAATCGTTCATCATGTAATTCTACTGATATATTAAATTTATTATTCAATAAATTAGCAAAGTTACGAGCTTTAATAGTTATATTTTGTTCGTCATTATTCATATTAATAGGTAAACCAACAATTAATATATTAGGCGACCAAACATTCATTAATGGTATTAATTTATTCCACACTGGAATACCATAATTAGTTTTTAGTGTAGTAACTGGCTGAGCAGTATAAGTAATAGATTGTCCAATTGCAACACCAATATTATTAATTCCAAAATCAAAAGCCATTGCAATAATTACTTTATTAACCATGTCCAATTTGACTAGAAATATTATAAATATCTATACCAATAATTTTTGCAGCATCACGCCAACGATACATTACCGGCGTATGAAATAATATTTCTATATTAGCTGGAGTAATTAACCAACTGTTATCTAATAATTCATTTTCTAATTGTTCTTGCTCCCAACTAGAATATCCTAATGCAACTAATATATTATCTGGCTGATTATCAGTACCCAAAGCTTCTAATATATCTTTAGATGTCGTAATCATTGTTTGAGATGATATACTAATACTAGAGTTAAATTTATTACATGGAGTATGTAATATAAAACCTCTATCATCTGCTATTGGGCCACCAACAAATACCGGATTTTTTAATTTAGAATCATAATTATCTGAAATTTTTGGTTTAATTTTCAATTTATCTAAAATATTCTCTATAGTAAAATATACTACTGGTTTATTAATAATAAGCCCCATAGCGCCTTCATAATTATGTTCACAAATATATACGACAGATCCTTTAAATAAAGGATCTGTTAATGTCGGCATAGCTACTAAAAAATGATGCTGCAAATTCATTATTATTTAATATAATATAAAGTTCTATAATATATTATTAATCTTTTATAATATATTTTAATATAATTTACTAATTTATTTATAACAGATATATTAATAATATTTTGTGTTTTTTATAAATATTAGATTAGTAATATTAATTTTAATTATTTTATTTTTTTACTATTTAATTAAATACTAATCTATTTTTAACTAAAAAAGAAGATAAACTATTAAAATTTTATAATTATTATTGTATGTTTATATAATATTTTCTTTTTGTTATAATATTATTAATAATGTTAATAACTAATTACCTAACTTAGAAAATAAATTAAAATATATAGTATTCTAGTTTTATTAACTATCAATATTTTATTAGTATATTAAATTAGTAAAATTTTTGATTAGTATAAATTTATTATTACAATTAGTTATATGATGTATTAATAAAGAGAAACTAATATTATTTTATAATAAACTAATATTTGTATGGTTTAATTTAAAATAATACTTTTATGTTTATTAATAAATTTTTATATTGTTTTATTTATAAGTAATAATAATATTTAAAATATTTTTAATAATAGATATTATGGTAATATTTTTATTTTATAATTATATAAACTAGATATTTTGTGAATAATTAATATTGTTAAATTTATTTTTATATATTTTAATGCACAAAGTTACATAAAAATAATTGTTATCCATTTATATGGATATTTATCCATTAACAAAAAAACATTTAACATAATAAAACTAATTATTTTATTATAAATTAATAATAATTGTTATAACTTTTTGTATTTTATTAGATAACTATTTAATAATAAGCTATTATTAAGTAGTTAAAAATTATTTTCTATAAATAATAGAAATATGATTTATATTCTAAATTTTTACTAAAATAGTAAAATACTATATTTATTAATTAATTTTGCTTAATTTATAATTAAGTTTAATTTAATCATAAATTAATTTCCCATATCACCAAACATAGTTTGTAAAATAGTTATAGCACTTATTACAGCAGTTTCTACACGTAGAATTCTTGGTCCCAAAGTTATATTAAAAAATTTATAATTACTAATAATTAAGTTATCTTCTTTAGATAAACCACTTTCTGATCCAATTAAAAAATAAATTTCATTGATTAATGATAATTTTTTTAATTTATTTATATTATTATTACTATATGGATTAAAATATATTTTTATATCTTTTTCTTTTAATAAAGAACACCAGTTTAATATATACTGTGGTTCTTTTATTTGCATAATTTTGTTACGCCCACATTGAGCACAACTATTAATAATAATATTTTGCCAACGATTAATTTTGGTATTTAATAAATTAAGTTTATTAATATTATAATTTTTAGGTATTATTGGAGTAATAGTATTTACCCCTAACTCAACTGCTTTTTGAATAATAAATTTCATCTTTTTTGAATTAAGTAATAATTGTCCTAAATGTAATTTTATGTATGATTCTTTACTTTTATGTATCATATATAATACAATTAATCTAACTCTATTATATTTATTTAAGTTAATAATTTTTGTTTGATATATAATATTATTACCGTTAAATAATTCTACGATATTACCTTTTTTCATTCTTAATACATGTATAATATAATGTGTAATATCTTTATTTAAAACTAATATTTCTCCAACTATACAATTATTAGGAAAATATATTCTTGGTATACGCATTTAACAATTAATAACTTTTATTTTTACAAGCTTGTTCTATGTAAGGGTTACTATTTCCTTGTATTAGAGTTATACGCTTATTTCTATAACATTCCCATTTAGTTACTGGATATAAGATATTCCATTTATGAAATAATAATAATTGTTGATTTGATAATGCTATATGATATTTGTCATGCATATACAAATATGTTCTAGCTATTATACCTCTAGTAGTTATGGGTGGATCAACTTGTTTTGTTTTAAAATTTATTTTTATTTTACAATTACCATAATAACTACCGTAATTACTAATCCAATGATTATATTCATAATTTTTTCTATCAGCATTTATTTCACCTATAACTGGTTGTAAATTATGTAAGTCAGTTGCTATTTTTTGATAGTTATAATCATTGTTACAATTTTTACGACCACCTTGTAACCAACATTTCATATTATGACCAAATTTCCAAGCTGGTACAATATGTTCCCATTCTATTCTGTTAGCTCTTAAGTAATTACTTCTAATTCTATATCCACAAGATAATAATTCTGGTATTCCATGATAACCATGCCAATTAATCTTACAACCACAATAAAAGGTACCAGAAATATTTTTATTAACAAATACAGCTAATTTTTTAATTTCTTTAAAATTATAAGTTTTTCTTTTTTTATTATTAACAAATAAAAATATGGTTAATATTATTACGCTAATAATGAATACAAATGTAATTAATTTATTATTCATTTAAATTATATAACTGTTAGTTGTATTTAAATAATGTAGTTAAAATTAAATAAAAATATTATTATTTACTTAATATTAATTTAAGTAATATAATACAAAAAATTATAAAATTTGTTAAAAATGTTTGTTATTAAAATAACAAATTTATATTGCTTAATGAATTAAACTTAATTAATTATTATTTAGTATAATTATTTAATTTTATATTATATAATATATTAATAGCATTAGTATCATTAATTTTGAATAATTATGAAAGAAAATGAAGTAAAAAAACGTTTAGGTATAGAAGTAATTAAGTATATAAAACCTAATAGTGTTATTGGTATTGGTTCTGGTAGTACTGTATCTTATTTTATTAAAGAATTAGTAAGAATTAAGCATTATATTGTTAATACAGTATCTAGTTCCTATAAGTCATCTTATCAATTAAATCAGTTAAATATACCAGTAGTTGACATTAATGCAGTAAAAAATATTGATATTTATGTAGATAGCGCGGATGAGATTGATAATAATATGTATATGATTAAGGGTGGAGGGGCAGCATTAACAAATGAAAAAATTATTTCTTCTTTATCCAAGAAATTTATATGTATTGTTAATAATAGTAAACTAGTGAAAAAATTAGGACGTTTTCCAGTTCCAGTAGAGATTATACCATTTTCATATCCATTAATTATTAATAAAATAAAAAAGTGTGTTGGAGGTGTTCCTGTTTTACGTAGTAGTACAATTACTGACCATAATAATCTAATAATAGATATATATGAATTAGATTTAAATAACGTTAAATTAATCGAAAAAAAATTAAATAATATTCCAGGAATTGTTACTGTTGGATTATTTACACAAAGAATAGCTGATATTGTTTTAGTAGGAAATTGTGATGGTAGTATTACTAAATTTTCTTAAAGATTGGTATTATATTTATTAATATAATATTTTAATATTTTATATCTCTAACACTAAAAGATTTAAGTTATTATCCTAATTTTAGATATTGAATGTATTATTTATTTAGCTATAATTAAAAAATAATATGTAATATATTTTAAAAGTTAATACTCATTTGATTTTTGACAAAATTATGTCTATTACAATTATAGGTGGTGGAATAGTTAGTATTATTTTTGCCTTATTGGTTAGTAAAAATTGTCATAAAATAAATCAAATAAACTTAATTAATTTGAGAAAAAGTATTTTTATTGATCGTACTATTGTAATATCATGTTTTACTTATAAAATTTTAAATAAAATTAATATTTGGTCTAATATAAAACCTTATGTATATCCTATATACGAAACAAAAATTTTTGATATTAATTTTCATAATAACATAAACATTTTAGCTAAAGATTATCATGTACCAGCTTTAGGATATGCAATTAAACTAAGTATCATAACA
The DNA here is from genome assembly GCA_025728375.1 of Candidatus Lightella neohaematopini. Classification (GTDB taxonomy): domain Bacteria; phylum Pseudomonadota; class Gammaproteobacteria; order Enterobacterales; family Enterobacteriaceae; genus Lightella; species Lightella neohaematopini_C. Next base: position 16,162 of record JAOBJS010000002.1, on the reverse strand, counting down.
TCAATATTTCTTAAAATAATAAGTAACTGTTATAATATTAATATTTATAATAATATAAATATTAACAATATAAAAAATACAGATAATAACGTAATAATTACCCTAAATAAAAAATATAAAATTAATACAAAATTGTTTATTGTTGCTGATGGTACTCAATCAGAAATAGTAAAATTATTTGGCATAAATTATAGTATATTAGATTATCATCAAACAGCAATTATTACCACAATCAATACTAGTTTTCAATCTAACACATCATTTGAAATTATTACTAAAAATGGATTACTAGTGTTACTACCAATAAAAAAATATTATTTTTCTATAATATGGTGCTTTAATAATAAATTAAATTATATTCATTTTAGTAATCAGGAATTATGTGTTTTATTAAAGCATGAATTACAAAATAGATTAGGTAAAATAGTAATTGTGGAAAATATCAATTATTATCCATTAAAATTAGTGTTAGCGCATACTAATATTGGTAATCGCTTAGTATTGTTGGGAAATGCGTCTAAAACTATACACCCTATTGGAGCACAAGGATTTAATTTAGCTATAAGGGACTTAATATGTCTAATTAATTTAATTAATTTATACGATATCTACGATAATAAATGTTGTTTAGATATGCTTAATCAATATAAACAAAGTAGGCAATCCGATTGGATTAAAACTATTTTAGTAACTAATACCTTAACTTATTTAATAACTAGTAAAAATAAACTAACTAAAAAAATAAAAAATATTAGTTTTTTATTAGGAAAAAATATATCAGTTATGAATTTATTTTTAATAAAGTATATATTAAAACTAATTTAATTATGTTTGATATTATAATTGATAGTAATGATATTAATGGATTATTATTAGCTTACTGTTTTACAAAAAAGATAAGAATTGCAATAATAAATAAATTATCATTAAATAATTTAAATAATACTGAATCTATATCTATTGTTAATTATAGTAGTTATAAGATACTAAAAAATTTAGATATTTGGTATGAATTAGTTAAATATATAGTTCCACTAAAAAATATTATTTTGTATAGATACAAATATAAAAAATTATTAAGAATTAGTGTTAGTGCTATTAATAATTCTAATTATATTATTAATAATAATGTAGTTTTTTATATTTTAAAAAAAATATTAAGTAAGTATGTAACAATTATTAATTATACTGATATAAAAAATATACTTTTTGAAAAAAAATCAGTAACAATATCATTAAATAATACAGTACTAAGAACAAAATTACTAATTACTAATAATATCTTTAATATTAAAGATTATATAAATACTTATAAATATTATATTAAATATAAATATATAGTTGTACAGACTAAAATTGATACAGAATTAATACATAATAATAACATATATCAAGTTCTATCTAAATATGGTATCATAACATTTATTCCATTAAAAAATGATAACTATAATGCTATTTATTGGGTATTAGAACGTAGTGTGATGAAAAAGAATAAAAATTATAATAGTATTATTAATAATATATCTAAACTAATATTTAATTCATGCAATATAAAAAACAAAATTCTTATTTCTTCAGCTTATGTTAAATATTTATCTAACTTTATTTATCATCGTTTACTGTTAATAAATAACGCTAATTATAAAACAAATTTAATTTTTGGTCAAAAAATAAACTTTAGTTGTTTTAGTTTATCTATTATTAATAATTTAATAACTTATTTAATTAATAATAATTATGATATTGGTTTTTACTATTTTTTAAAAAATTACGAACAACAATTAAAATATAGTTTTATATCTAAAATAGTTAAAACTAAATTATTGTACGATTTTTATACTAAAAATAGAAATAATAGTTTATTTTATATATTTTTAAATAAATCTAATATAATAAGATCTATATTTTTTAATATCCAATTTGGACTATAATAAATACATAATTTTCACTTTATATACAATTATTAATATAAGTTTTTAATTTATTAATTAATTATTTTGATGTTCAAAAAAATAAATCATCATTATTTATTGATACATTATAGTAAATTAGTTAAATTTAATGATAATGTTAAATTAATAATAAATAATTAAAAAATTATTTATATTTTAATTTTACTAAATATTATTATAATATAGTCATGTTAAATTAATTATTTATTTTAAAAGTAGAATTATGTTAATTATTTAATGTATAAAATTTGTATAAAAAATATTACTAGTGGATTATTCACAAATCAACATATTACAGTATGTGGTTGGGTTAAAACACGTCGTGATTCTAAAGTAGGTATTTCTTTTCTTAATATAAATGACGGTTCATGTATTAGTAATTTACAAGTTATTATTAAAAATAACATTAAAAATTATAGTGAAATATTAAAATTAACTTCTGGTTGTTCTGTACAAGTAAACGGTTTAATTATTAAATCTCCAAAAAATAAACAAGGTTATGAAATGCAAGCTATGTCAGTATTAGTTACTGGTTGGGTAGATAATCCACGTAATTATCCAATATCAGCTAAATTACATAGCTTAGAATATTTACGTAAATTTGCTCATTTAAGAGTAAGAACTAATCTTTTTAGCGCTATAATTCGTATAAGGAGTACAGTATTTACTGCTATACATAATTTTATGAATAAAAATAATTTTATTTTAGTAACAACACCAATTATCACTAGTATAGATACAGAAGGTTGTAGTACTATGTTTAATATATTAACAAATAATAAAAAATTTTTTAATAAAAAATACTTTTTAACTGTATCAGGTCAACTAAATATTGAAAGTTATGCTTGTGCTTTATCTAAAGTATATACTTTTGGACCAGTATTTAGAGCAGAAAAATCCGATACTAGTAGACATTTAGCTGAGTTTTGGATGGTAGAGCCAGAAATAGCATTTGCTAATCTCCAAAATATTATTGATTTAACAGAAGATATGTTGAAATACATATTCAAACGTGTGTTAGATGAAAGAATTCAAGATGTAGAATTTTGTGTTAAATATAATAATAAAAACTTAATTAGACGTTTAAATAATTTTATTAATAATGGATTTGTGCGTATTAGTTATGATGAAGCAGTAAAAATATTAGAAAAATACAAAAATAAATTTAACAAACAAATAGTTTGGGGTTATGATTTTTCTTTAGAACATGAAAATTATCTAACTAATGAATATTTTAAAAATATTGTTGCTATAACAAATTATCCAAAAAATATAAAAGCATTTTATATGCGTGTTAATACTGATAATAAAACAGTAGCTGCAATGGATGTAATTGCTCAAGATGTAGGTGAAATTGCTGGTGGGTCACAACGAGAAGAACGTTTAAATAAATTAGATATTTGTTTAAAAGAAAAAAATCTTTCTATTAAAAATTATTGGTGGTATAGAGATTTACGTAAATATGGTACTGTTCCACATGCTGGTTTTGGTATTGGTTTAGAAAGATTAATTTTATATATTACTGGTATGTATAATATTCGTGATGTAATACCATTTCCTAGAGGAATATATGATGATATTAATTTTTAAATAAATAATTAATTATCTTTCATTAAAGATCGTACTTGATTTAAAGATTCTAATGTATCAACACCAATTATTGGTTTTGATTTATTTATCACTAATGTATATATCTTTTCTCCATACCATAATACTCTTAACTGTTCTAAATTTTCGATATGTTCTATTGGACTATGAAAGTTTTTATAATTTCTGATAAAAGATACACTATAAGCATATATACCAATGTGTTTTAATACTATATCTTTAACAAGAGCACTATTTTTGATATTACGAGTAAAATATATAGCATAATTATATTTATTAATAATTAATTTTACTATATTTGGATTTAATATTTCTTGTATGTTATGTATTGGTATTGCTATAGTTGACATATTATAATTTTTATTTGGTAATGTATTAGCAATTTGATTAATTAATGTAGATGATATTAATGGTTCATCTCCTTGAACATTAATAATAATTTGATTATCTAATAATTTATAATGTTCAACTACTTCTGATATACGTTCTGTTCCTGAATTATGATTATTATTAGTAATATATACTTCCCCCCCAAATTTTTTTACTACCTTAGCAATACTATAATGATCAGTTGCTACTATTACTTTATTTGCATATGAATTTAATGCATTACGCATTACATGGATTATCATTGGTATACCATTAATATTAATTAATGGTTTTTTTGGTAATCTACTAGAATTTAATCTAGCAGGGATAATAACTATAAAACTCATTCTTACTAAAATTTCCTTGCTTTATCTTTTATTAGTATTGGTATATTATCCAATATAGGATAAGCCAATGAATCAACAACACAAATTAATTCTTGTTTTTTCTTTTTTAAGAATAACTTATTTTTACAAACTGGACATACAATAATTTTTAGTAATTTTTTATTTATCATAAACTTATAAATTTTTAAAACATTTAAATTTTATTGCTTATATTTTATAATATGATATTCTATATCATTTAATAACTTATTACTTATTTTTAATGGTAGATGTACATATATCGGTAAATACCACCAATTTTCACGAGCAAATTTTTGACACTTAATAGCATCTTTTTCTGTCATTAATAATTGTTCTGTATTACAACAAGTTAATGAGTCTAACATAGATTGACTATACTCTTGATGATCAAGAAAAGATATTTTTCTTATTGGAAATATACCTAAGTATTTTACCATATTAAAAAAATTTTTAGGATATCCTATACCAGCTATTAATATTATTTTATTAAATTTAAATTTACTAATAGGCAAACTTTTTTTATTATATAAATTTATTACTTTATAAATTTTAATAAACATAGGAATCTCATTACGTTGGAGTAATCCATTATTTACTATAGTTACCTTTGAGTAATTTAAACGACTAATACTTTCTCTCATTGGTCCTGAAGGTAAGAGATAACCATTACCAAATCGGTAATATCCATTTATTATTATCCACTCTACATTTCTTCCTAACGAATAGTGTTGTAATCCATCATCACTAACAATAACATCTAAATTATATAATTCTATTAACTTGTTGGCAGCCAATACCCTTTTTTTAGCAACTACTACTGGAACATTAGTTCTTTGCCGTATTAATATGGCTTCATCTCCACATTGTTTACTGCTCATATTATTTGTAATAACACAAGGATACTTTATATTACCACCGTAACCTCTAGTAATAACACCTACTTTCCAACCTCTACGTTTTAATTTATTTACTAACCATATAACTATCGGTGTTTTACCATTACCACCAACAGTAATATTACCAACAATTACTATTGGTACAGAAAAGTAATATGTTTTTAACCATCCTATTTTATAACAAAATTTTACTATAACTATAATAACTTTATATAACCATGTTATTGGTAATAATAAATAAATAAGTAAAGAATGTTTAAACCAAATTCTCATTAATATTCTATTAATTGTATTGTATATGACACATTTGCGCATATAATCCCTGGTCACTAATTAACTTTTTATGATTACCCCTTTCAATTATTTTACCATTTTTTATAACTAATATTTCATCAACATCTTCGATAGTAGATAAACGATGTGCAATAATTAATAATGTACAATTCTTTTTTAAAACATGTAAAGCTTGTTGTATATTCAATTCTGTTTTTACATCTAAAGCAGATGTAGCTTCATCGAGAATAATAATTGAGCTATTTTTTAAAAATGCTCTAGCAATTGCAATACATTGCCTTTGACCACTGGATAATAAAATACCATTCTCACCAATTATAGTATCTAAACCATCATCCATATTTTTAACAAAATCCATTACATAAGCCATATCAGCAACAATCTCTATTTGTTTTCTAGAACATAAATTTTTATTAGCATAACTAATATTATTAGCAATAGTATCATTAAAAAGATATATATTTTGTGATATTAATGATATTTGATTTCTTAGTGAAGAAATATTATAATCATAAAGGTTAATGCCGTCTATAGTAATATTACCGGATTCTATGTTATAGAAACGAGTTAATAAATAAGCAATAGTTGACTTACCTGCACCAGAATGTCCAACTAAAGCTACTTTATTTCCAGCAGGTATGTTAAAAGTAATATTATATAATGATGGATTATTATTAGTTGGGTATGTAAATGTTACATCATTAAAAATTATATTTCCTTCAATGCTTTTTGTATAAATTATTGGATGATTTTTCTCACTTTTAATATCTAAAATAGAAAATATTGTTTTACAAGCTGTCATGCCTTTCTGGAATTGAGTATTGATATTAGTTAGTGATTTTATTGGTCGTATTAACGCAATCATAGAAGAAAATACAACAGTAATAGTACCAGCAGTAATAGTCTTTGATATTATTGGAAAACTTATAATATATAGTATAGTTGCTAAAGCTAATGATGTAATTAATTGTATTAATATATCTGATAAAGAAGCAGTAATTACCATTTTTATTTCTTGTTGTCTCATAAAATTACTAACATAGTAAAATCTTTTATTTTCTATATTTTGACCTCCATACATTAATATTTCTTTGTGTCCTTTAAGCATTTGTTCTGTACTATGAATAACTTGTTCCATAGCATATTGCATTTCTTTGCTAATAATTTTAGATTTATTAGAAACAAATTTATTAGTTAAAAAAATACATGGAGTTAATACTAGCAAAATCATAGATAATAATGGACTATAATAAAACATCATACAACATAGTAGCATAATTAATGTGCCATCACGAATAATATTAATTAATACACTAGAAGAGGTAGCGGCAACTTGTTCTGCTACATAAGTAATATAAGATAATAATTTACTAGTTGGTTTAGTATCAAAGAATGATACTGGCATACTCATAATGTGAGTAAATAGCATTTTCCTAATATTCATTACAATTTTGCTAGATACCCATACTATACAATAATTAGCAATAAAATTACTACTACTACGTAACAATGATAGACCAATTATAGTAAATGGTACCCACCATATTATAGAATTATTGTTAGTAATAACAAAGCTATGATCAAAAATTGGTTTTAACAATGATATCATATAAGCATTACTAATTGCACTCACAACTAATGCAATCATTGCAATCACCAATTTAATTTTAAATGGATAAACCATACACCAAAATCGGCTAAATGTTTGCCATGTGGTAGTATTATTTTTTAACATTGATTAAATTTTATAAATACATAAATAATATATAACAATATTATAAAAACATAGTATTTAATTTTTAAGTTAATTAATACAATTATATATATTTAAATACATCTTTTAATAAAATGGATAAATATAATTTTAATTAAGTAAAAATCATTAATAAAATAATTTTTTAATCTTCTTTTGTAGCTGCTTTAAAAGCTTCTCTCATAGTATTAGAAAATTTATTATTTTTTGATTCTTTATCTTGATTAATACTTCTTTTTTTATCTAAAATGCTATGAGCATAATATATTACATTAATACGTCTATTTTTACGATCAATATTATCAACTTTTACTTTAATAGTATCACCAATATTTATACACATTAATTTTTTAATATATTTAGTGTCGGTAAATTCATTAATGTTTAAATATCCACTAATATTATTTGTTAAATATAAATTAATACCATTATTTTTATCTAAAGACTTTACTTTACTATTAATTATTTCGTTTCTATAATCATTAAAAAAAATATTTAATGGATCCTCAGTTAACTGTTTTATACCTAAAGAAATACGTTCTCGTTCTGCATCAACTTGTAATACTAACGATTTAATTATATCACCCTTTTTATATTGTTGTATAATTCTACTAGCATCTATTTCCCATGATATATCGGATAAATGTATTAAACCGTCAACACCACCATCTAATTCAACAAATATACCAAAATCAGTTATAGATTTTATTTTACCACTTACACAATCACCCTTGTTATATAATGATGCAAAATTTTTCCAGGGATTAATTTTACATTGTTTAATACCTAATGATATACGACGACGTTCATGATCAATATTTAAAATCATTACTTCAACTATATCATCAATATTAACTAATTTAGATGGATGAATATTTTTATTAGTCCAATCCATTTCAGAAACATGAACTAAACCTTCAATACCATGATCAATTTCTACAAAACATCCATAGTCAGTTAAATTAGTTACTTTACCTTGTAAACGATTACCTTCTGAATACTTCTTTATTAATAATAACCAAGGATCATGTTTTAATTGCTTTAATCCTAAAGATACTCTGGTTTGTTCTTTATCAAATTTTAATATTTTGACAGTTATTTCTTCACCTAGTTTTATAATTTCACTAGGATGTCTAACCCTTTTCCAAGCTATATCAGTAATATGTAATAATCCATCAACACCACCAAGATCAATAAAAGCACCATAGTCTGTTAAGTTTTTTACTATTCCTTTAACTATCATACCTTCTTGTAAATTAGATAATAATTTTAATTTATAATTATTATACTCTAATTCTAAAATAGCTCTACGTGATACAACTATATTATTACGTTTTTTATCTAATTTAATGATTTTAAATTCTAATTCTTTACCTTCAAGATTATTATCCTTAATAGGTTTAATGTCTACTAATGAACCTGGTAGAAATGCACGTACTCCGTTTAATTCAACTGTAAAACCACCTTTTACTTTTCCACTTACTATGCCAACAGTAGTACTAGTATCATTATATATTTTTTCTAGTTGATTCCATACTTCCTGTTTTTTTGCTTTTTCTCTTGAAAGCAATGTTTCTCCTAATCCATTTTCTATATTGTCTAACATAACATCTACCGTATCACCAACCTTGATTTCTAGATTACCATACATATCATAAAATTGTTCTATTGGAATGGTAGCTTCTGATTTTAAATTAGCATCAACTAAGACTATATTCTTTGTAATTGATACTATTAATCCTTTAACAATCATTCCAGAATAAATATTAATATTTTTTACAGATTTTTCAAATAATTGAGTAAAAGATTCCGTCATACGTAAACTTAATTTTTATTAACTAATTTTAAGTATCCTTTCTTAAAATATAGTAGGTTAATATTGTTATCTGTTGTCCAATAACGCGATACTATTTTATTTTATATAAAACTTATGTAAATTAGAAATTACGATATTAATATCTAAATAATATAACAATACATGATATTACTTTATTACATTATATAATCAAAAATTAACATCAAACTAATATTTTTGCAACAAATACATAATATTTTAATAACTAATGAATAATTCTATTAAAAATAGTAAATTATTAATTATTATTATTGCAACAATAAGATAAAAAATACTTAAAAAAATTAGGAAAACTTTTATTAACACAACTAGGATTAACAATAGTAATTTTAACTTTGGCCAAAATCATTAAAGTAAAACACATCGCTATACGATGATCATTATAAGTATTAATTATTACATATTTACTTAATTTTTTTTGCGGTATAATAAGCATGCTATTTTGATTGCTAATTACTCTAACACCTAATTTAGTTAATTCATTTGTTATAGCAACAATACGATTAGTTTCTTTAATGTTCCAAGTTGATATATTATATAATTTTGTTGTCCCGATAGCAAAAATAGAAACTATAGCTGCAGTCATAGCTACATCAGGTATATTCCTACAGTTAATATTTATTGAATATAATTTATTTGCTCCAACACATTTAATATAATTATTACCTAATAGTATTTTAGCTCCCATTTTATTTAAAATATTTAAGAATTTTATATCACCTTGAATACTGTTATAATTAATATTATTAATTAGTACCGCATTATTACTAATTACAGATGCTGCTAAAAAGTAAGAAGCATGTGTTATATCTCCCTCTACAATATAATTTCCGGGGGAATAATAGTGTTGTTTTCCAATAATATAAAAATATTTATAATTATAATTAATAATTTTTATACCAAAAGCTTTCATTATATTAATAGTCATATCAACATATGGTTTAGAAATTATCTTATTTTTTACTATAATAGTAGTATTATAATCTGCTAATGGGGCTAACATAAGTAGTGCGCTAATAAATTGACTAGATATATTACCAATAATGTTGATTTTTCCTCCAATAAATCCTCCTAATATTATTGGTAATTTATTATTTTCTAAAATAAATTTTGCTCCACCTTGTTGCAAAGCATTTATTAATGGTTTAATAGGACGATGATTTATATATGGTGAACCAGTTAATGTAATATGCTTATTACCTAAACATAAAATAGCTAATAAAAATCTCATTAATGCTCCAGATTGTCCTAAAAATATAGATAATTTGTTTACATTATAAAAACTATTACCTAATCCAAAAATTGTACATGATGTATTATTTTTAAATAAAAAATATCTTACACCTAATTTTTTTAAAGCAATTAACGTATATTTAATATCATCACTATATAATAAATTATATATATGAGTAACACCTATAGATTGAGCTGCTAATAATAATACTCTAATAGAAATACTTTTTGATCCAGGTAAATTAACATAACCTCCAAAAAAGTTACTAGGGTTAATGGTCAAATAATTCATATTAATAATTATGATTTTTTGTTAAACAAATCAATTAATAAAGATAAATCAACTACCTTGAGTAATAAATTACAATAATTATTTATTAATAATAAACGATTTGATGTAATTAAATTATCAGATACTATAATTTGTACTGTATCAATAAATTTATTTATTACATTACATAATTTTGTTAATTTAATTAGTATTTGATAATATTTTTTTTCTATAATAAATTTTTTTATAATTTGTTTTGTGTCTTCTAAATAATAAAATAAATTAATTTCTATACTATCTTTTGAAGGTGAAAATTTAAAGTTATCATCTATTTTAAACGAATATTTATTCAAAAAATTAATTAATCTTTTATAAGTTGTAATTAATATTTTAGATTTGTCCAATTTCATAAATTTATTGACATCAACTATTATTTTATTTAAATTTACTAAATTAGTATTTTTCTTTTTTAAGAAGATATTAACTATCTTTTCATTAAAACCATTCTTTTTGTACCAAAAACGTAAACGATTAAATATAAATCTAGTAATATTTATAACTAAAAATTCTTTTTTTTGATTAAAATTATTATTATTATAAGTTACTATGGAATATTTTATTAATTTTTTAATATCTATATATAATTCATTTTTTATTATTATTTGTATTATACTAGCTGCAGCTCTACGTAATGCAAATGGATCTTTACTACCAGTAGGTAATTTATTAATTCCAAAAAATCCAACTATATTATCTATAGAATTTGCTATAATTAATATACATGATATTTTATTTATTACTAAATTATCATTTGTATGATAAATATATTGTTCTTTTTGTGCTTTAATTACATCTAAAATTTCGTTATCTAACGAAGCATAATACATACCAATTATTCCTTTTATGTTATTGAACTCTTTTACCATACTAGTAGCTAAATCACATTTTGATATTATTGCGGCTCTAGCTACCCAAGAAATATTAACACCAACTAAATATGCCATATAAGATGATATTTGTTGTAATCTATAGCTTTTATCAAACATTGATCCTAATTTAGTGTGAAATGAAATATTTTTTAAATCAATTAAATAATCAATTAATTTTTTTTTACGATCTTGAATAAAAAAGAACTCAGCATCTTTTAAACGGTTATTAACTACAGTGTTATAATTTTTTATTATTATATGACTATTATTAGAAATAGTACTAGTAGCTAGTATATAATATTTTGATAAATTATTATTATTGTTATATATAGGAAAACATTTTTGTATATCTTGTATTACATGTATTAATATTTCTGATGGTAAAAAAAGAAACTTTGTTTTAAATGAACCAACTAATAATTTTGGCCATTCTGTTATTGCTGTAATTTCTTCTAATAATTTATAATTGATATTAACATAACCATTTAATTTGGTTGTAATATTTTTTATTTGATTCAAAATAATATATTTACGTTTATTGAAATCAACTATTACTTTATTATTCATTAATATTTTTTGATATTGATTAGCAAATTTTATATTAATATTATTTAATCCCATAAACCTATGACCATAAGTAATATTATTACTATTAACACCAAATATTGTGCCATGAATTAAATAATTATCTAATAAAATAATAATATTATTAACTGGACGAACAAAATACATATTATTATTACCCCAATGCATCATATTTGGTACTTTAATATTACTAATTGCTGTTTTTACTACAGCAAATAATATATTTGTTATAAAATATTTACTACGTAATTCATATTTATTAGATAAAATATAATTAATATAATTAGAAATATTGTTATTAATATTATGTTTATTTTTAGCTAACTTATATATTAATAAAAAATACTTACTACTTATTATATTTCTTAATGAAAAAATATTTATTAATACAATAATTGCTAATCTTCTAGAGGAAAAAAATTTTATTATCTTTATATATCTAATATTAAATTTATTTAATTCACAAGAAACATTGTTAGCTAACTTATCAATTAATACAGTTAGTATATTTGATGGTAAGTCTTCTGTACCTATTTCAATTAATAAATTATTCATTCTAGTTATTATTTATTAATATTGATTACTTTACACATAGGAAAATTAATATTTTTACGATATCTTAAGTAAGTTTTAGCAATCTTTTTAGATAAACTACGAATTCTTAGTATAAAATCCTGTCTTTCTAATGAAGAAATAATATTAGATGCATCTAATATATTAAAAATGTGTATAATTTTTATAACTAATTCATATGCTGGTAATATTAATGGATTGTTTAAAATAATTAATTTATTTATTTCTTTCTCATAATGAATAAAAGACCGTAAAAGAAAATTTTTATTAATATATTCGAAATAATATTTACAATTTTCCACTTCATTTTGGTAAAATATATCTTTGTAGAACAAAGTACCTCTTTTATTATTACTCCATACTATATTATAAATATTATCTACTTTTTGTATACACATAGCCAAACGTTCTAATCCATACGTAATTTCTCCCATTATTGGATTACATTCTAAACCACCCATTTTTTGTAAGTATGTAATTTGTGTTATTTCCATACCATTAAACCAAACTTCCCAACCTAATCCATAAGCACCTAATGTTGGATGTTCCCAGTTATCTTCAATAAACTTTATATCATTATTAATTAAATCTAATTTTAGTGCTTTTAGAGATTTAATATATAATTCTTGTAACTTATTTAAAGATGGTTTTAATATTACTTGAAATTGATAATATTGTAGTAATCTATTATTACTTACTCCATATCTACCATCTGATGGTCTACGAGAAACTTGTACATATGCTGCAAAAACAGGTTCTGGACCTATTGCTCTAAGATAAGTTATAGGATGTAATGTACCAGCACCTACTTCTATATCAATTGGCTGAACTATAATACAACCATAACTAATCCAAAATTTTTGTAAATCAAAAATAATATCTTGAAATGATTTCATATTTATGATTTATATTGTATATAATTGGATAACTATTAACATTATAGTATAATGCTTAAAATTATTTTTTTACAATTAAATTATATACAATAGTAAATTTATTATCTAATTATTAAATTGTTAATTTATCATACTAACTATACTTAATAAGTAATTTTGTTAAAAGTTAATTATTCATAAATTTTATAAAATGTCTACTAATAAAATAACATTAAAAATTTTTTCTTACATACTAGTATTTTTATTTATTATTATTATCATACCATTACATTTATTTCCTGGATTTATATCTGGTTTCATTTCATATGAATTAATTATATTTTTTACTCCTTGGTTTAGATGTATATTTATAAATAAAGCTAGATTAGCTGTAGTAATTTTACTAATAACCATTATATTAATACTAATAACATTATTGATCATTAATTTAATTAATTTATTAACTTCAGATTTTCAACACGATTTAAATATTATTAGTAACATTAATTATATATTACTAAATATAAAAAATCATATTCCCAAATTTTTGTTATTATTTTTACCTAATAATATTGAAGATTTAAAAAATAAAATTATTCTATTACTAGAATCAAATTTAATTATTATAAGGGATATGATACGTATAGTTATACGTACTTTATTAACAATTTTTATAGGTATTATTATAGGAGCGATAATATCTTTAAATAAACCAAATAATAGTCATTCATATTTTATTAATCAACTAAATAAACGTATATATTTTTTATCATTAGCATTTCATAACATTATTATTGCACAGGTACGTATATCATTAGTTAATACTTTATTAACTTCTATTATGATTATTATTGTATTACCAAGTTTTGGTATATTTGTGCCATTAAGAAAAATATTAATTATTAGTACTTTTTTATTAGGTTTAATACCTATTATTGGTAATTTAATTTCTAATATAGTAATTATTTTTTCATCTTTATCAGTTTCTTTAACTGTTGGAGTAATTATTTTAGTTTATTTGATTTTTATTCATAAACTTGAATACATACTAAATGCTGAAATAGTTGGTCAAAGAACCAATACTAAATCATGGGAATTAATATTAGTAATGCTATTTTTGGAATCAATTTTTGGATTAAATGGTTTAATAGCAGCTCCAATATATTATGCATATTTAAAATATGAATTAAAAAATATTAAAATAATATAATAAAACTAGCTCTATAGCTAAATAGAACTAGTTTTATAGTACAGAATTTATTGTTTATTAATAATAATCCTACGAGGTTGTAATGATTCGGGAATTTGTCTAACTAAATTAATACTAAGTAAACCATTACTAAATTCAGCACAATCTACTAACATATGCTCAGCTAAAGCAAAGCTTAGAGAAAATTTTTTACAAATTAATCCTTGATACAAATAATGTATTTGTTTACTTTCACATGTAGTAGGTTTACCTTTAATAGTTAATCTCGGTCCCTCAACTTCAACTATTAGTTCATCTTCTTTAAAGCCTGCTAATGCTAGCACAATACGATAATGATCCTCGCTATATTTTTCAATATTATATGGAGGAAAATTGAAATTTTCTTGATCTATCTGTATATTGCTAGCTAGTCTATCAAATCCTATCCATTGTTTTAATAAAGGAGAAAGATCATAATCATGCATACTTTTTTTCCTATTATGTAAATAAATTATAAACAACAACTATACCACAGTATAATCTATATAATTAATTATTTCTAGTAAAAAATAGAAACTTTTTAAATAAAAATAATATAATCATTTAAATATCAATATTTATTGCTTCTAATGAATTTTGCTCAATAAATTTTTTACGTAATATCACATCATCACCCATTAATATATTAAATAAATTATTTGCTATATTAATATCGTTAATTGTTATTTGTGATATACATCTTTTATTAGGATCCATTGTAGTTTTCCATAATTGATCAGCATTCATTTCTCCAAGTCCTTTATATCTTTGAATTACTAAATTCTTACATGATTCATTTAATAACCACTTTATTGCTTCTTCTAACGAGGAGGTATTTTTTTGATTTTTATTATGAACTACATATATATTACTATTTAAATTAATATTTATTTTACTTTTTATATTAAAAATTATCTTATATTCTTCACTATTTATAAAATCTTTGTTTATTAACAAATGTCTAACCTTACCATATACCATAATAAATAATAATACTTCATAATAAAAATTATTATTTTTGGAAATTTTATAATTATTAATAAATATTATTTTTTCGTTACTATTTACTAATTTAATTAATGATAATATCCATTCATTAAGTACCTCTAAATTATTGAAATGACTAATTGTTAGTATTGGTTGGTAAAATAAGTATTTTATTAAATATTCATAATACGAATAATTTATATTTTTTAATTTTCTTTTAATCATTAAGTAATTATTTATTATTGTAAATAATAATTTTCTACATATTTCTTTATTATCAATAAAGAATTTAGTATTACTAATTGCTAAGTTAATACGATAAATATTCATATCATCATTATTATTGATATATACCTCATTATTATTATTTTTTATTTTAAATAACG